>JBGPIX010000006.1:0-41665 GCA_041485085.1 Candidatus Acidiferrum sp. | reverse complement strand
GGCTTCCTTGAGCCGCTTCAAGGCCTCGATATGCTCCTTTTTCAGAATCATAGCGGCGTCCGATTCCATTCCGGCCGACATAGCCAGCGCGAAGAGCCCTTCCGGGTCGTGTGCGTCTTTCTCCAGTCGCTTACGGGCAAGTTTTCGGGCTTGCTCGATGGCCTCCTGAAAACTCCGCATTCGGGCGGGATCGGGCTTGCCTTCGATGCCGTGCAGAAATCTCTTCTCATTCAAGAAGAAATCGCTGGAAAGTACACCCTGACGGTAAAGTTCCTCGAAAAGGTAGCTGGCCGCGACCGCAATCTCGCCAAAAGGCTCATCGGCATGCTGAGATTCCCATCGCGAGAATTTCTCGCGCGCTTCGGTGAACTCCTGGAGATAAAGGGAGTGAAATCCGGAGCTGAGCTCCGGCACATTGGTGAACGCGGGACCATTGGCGTCGGCCTTCGGCCGCGCATCGCACACGCCCGCAGCGAGCAACAGGAGAGAAGCCGCGCTGTAGATTCGCCAACGCATTCAAGGTCGCTTCTTCAGAAAAGTCCGGGCAAAAAGCGCGGCTTGCTGGACATCGCCGCGCGATAGTCTGGATTTGCGAGGAGCACGCGCTCCTCCGTGGAGAGCCGCTGCGCCAGGACGCCGATGTGCGCAATGGCTCCAGCAACCGCGGTGATCCACGCCGTGTGAATAAGCGGAAGCGCCAGCAACTCCGAAAAAACTGCCGCATAGTTCGGATGCCGAACGTAACGAAACGGACCGGAAGTCACCACGCCGAGGCGCGTGGAATCCACCACCTGAACGTTCCAGTGCGCCCCGAGCGAGCGAATCACCCACCAACGCAAGGCGTTTGCCGCCAGAAAAATGGCAAACATCGGAGCAGCTAGCCAGGGGAGGAAAGGACGCTTCAGGAAAACTACTTCCAGAGCGGCGCCGATCAGCACGGCGGTATGCACCAGCACCATCCATCGAAATTGCGGTTCATCCACTTTCGCCGCGCCACGCGCCGCCATTTCCTTCTGATGCAGCTTGGAGATGCGCATCTCGACCAGCCGCAGCGAACCCACGGCGAGAAGCAAGGCGAGAAACAAATAAACGCTTACGTCCATTGCAGTAACAAAAGCTCCGAACTGAAGCCCGGCCCGAATCCAGCGACCAGGCCGTAATCCCCGGGATTCATCTGCTTCTTCGTCAGCCACTCCTGCAGGATAAATAGAATCGTGGCGCTGGATAGGTTGCCGTAGTCGCGCAGCACGTCCCAGGAAAACTCCGTGTGGCGCCGCTGCAGGCCCAATTCCTCTTCGATGCAAACGAGCAGCTTCTGGCCGCCGGGATGGAGAAGATAGGCGGCCATCTCCTGGGGCGTCAAGTTGTGCCGCCCAAGGAAATTCTCCACCAGTCCTTTGATCTTGTCGCGCACCAACTGGGGAAGGTCTTTGGAGAGCACGATGTGGAATCCCGTGTCGCGGAGATCGAAGCCGAGGGCATCCATCGATCCGGGGAGCGTAAAGGATTCGGAATCCAAAATCCTGGGTCCGGAAGAAGGCCGGTTTGTGAGAAGCGCTGCCGCGGCGCCATCGCCAAACAGAACCGCGGAAATCAAATTGCCCTGCGAGAGGTCCTTGCGCTGAAACGTAAGCGTGGGCAGTTCGACGGCGACGATCAACACCGTTGCACCCGGAGCCCCGCGTAGGAAATCCCGCGCTCGCGAAAGCGCTATTGCGCCAGCGACACAGCCCAATTCGGTGATCGGCAGCCGCCGGATGTTGTTGCGAAAGCCCATCAGGTTCAATAGATGCACGTCCAGCGAAGGAATCATGTAGCCGGTGCACGAAACGGTGATGATGAGGTCCACATCGGCCGCCGCGACGCCGGCTTTCGCCAGGCACTCCTCGGCGGCCCGGCGCCCGAGGGCGATGGCGTGTTCCTGGTACTCCTCATTCGTCTTGGAAAGCGGCCGCGGCTCGATCGTGTATTCAATGGGGAAGATGCTGTGGCGTTTGTGGACCTGCGCGTTGTCCACGACGGTCATCATAGCCTCGATCTTGCGGTCGGGAATGTCGAACACGCGCCCCAGGTAGTACTTTACGTCGTCGCGAGTAATGGTGTGCGGCGGCACCGCGGTGGCTGTCGCGGCGATAGTGGGACAAGAGTCTGAAGCCGGTCCTACAGGTCGATTGCTCGCGGATTCCATCAGTCTCCTTGGCCACAAAGCCAACGCCGGCGGTTTTCACCGCCATGTAAACCTTTTGGATGCAGCGTTTTCGGAGCAAGCTGCTTTCGAGCCACTGACTTTACATCAAATCTCTGTCAGGAGCGAACTAGTTTCAGGCTGGGAGAGCTGGGGGTGTCGGGGCACAAGAAAACCGTGATCGGAAACTTGCGCGAAGTCGCTTAGCGGCTCGCACCCGGTCGCGCCTGCATATCCGTTGTTTCCGACCACGGCTCTGCAAAGACTGGCAGGCCATTGAATTTATTCCCGGGGGACCGCGGTGCAAATTTCATGGCCCCGGCATGCTAAATTCTTTGGTCGGTGAGGTGATCTATGAGCGGAACTGCATTTCGTTTGTTTGTGCTGGCAGCAGCGGTCCAACTGCTGGTGAGTCTGCCTGCGCGCGGCCAGGGCGCCCCGTGGCCAGGGACGACGGAAGGCGACTATGTTGCCAAGAACTTCAAATTCCAGTCGGGCGAAACGCTGCCGGAATTGCGGTTGCATTACACCACGCTGGGCAAGCCTGTTCGCAACGCTGAGGGCCGCGTCACAAACGCCGTCTTGATTCTTCACGGTACCGGTGGCACGGGTCATCAATTTCTCACGCCTATTTTTGCCGCCGAATTGTTTGGGCCGGGCCAACTTCTGGACGCGAATCGCTACTTCATCATTCTTCCCGATGGCGTCGGCCACGGGAAATCCTCCAAGCCTAGTGACGGCCTGCATGCTCATTTTCCGCAATACGACTCTGACGATATGGTCGCGGCGCACCACCAGCTTCTAAGCGAGGGCCTCGGTGTGAATCATCTGCGCCTCATCCTCGGCACCTCCATGGGTTGCATGCATTCCTTTGTATGGGGAGAAACCTATCCTGACTTCATGGACGCGCTGATGCCGCTGGCTTGCCAGCCGGTGCAGATCGCGGGACGCAACCGCGTTTGGCGCAAAATGGTGATGGACGCGATTCGCAACGATCCGGAATGGAACGGAGGAGACTACTCAGCGGAACCCCAGCAGGGATTGCGCACGGCGCTCGATTTGCTGCTCATCGCCGGAAGCGCTCCGCTCTACATGCAGAAGACTTTGCCGACGCGCGATGCCGCGGACAAATATCTGGACGACTATTTCAAGACGCGTCTTGCCGGGTTGGACGCTAACGATCTCATGTACGCGGTGAATGCTTCACGAAATTACGATCCCTCACCGCACCTGGAGAAGATCAGCGCGCCCGTAATGTACGTCAATTCCGCGGATGACTTTATCAATCCGCCCGAGCTGGGCATGGCCGAGCGCGAAATCAAAAGAGTGAAGAACGCACGCTTCATTTTGCTTCCCATCAGCGATGAAACGCGCGGCCACGGAACCCATACGAAGGCCGTTGTGTGGAGGCAATATCTGGCGGAATTGCTTGAGACTTCAGCCCACTAATCAGTTTGGCTCAACATTCACAATCTTCCATACACCGTCTTCGAGGCTGAGCTCGAAATCGAGCGGCACTTCGGCTCCCGAATATCTCTCTCGGTCATCGTTCCTCACGTAAATTGAGATCTGGCCCCATGTTTCTCTATCCGACGAATTTACGAACGCCTTCACGTGGCGCTCCGGGCTTCTAAGAATGCGATCTCGGTAGCAGTTCTCGGGAGAGGAGGATGGCTTTGCCTGGAGCTTCTTCCGCATTTCTGCACTCTCCTCCCGCATGCAAGCTGTATCGAAGAAGCGACAGTAATAGGAGCGTTTTTCCGAAAAGGTCTTTTTCAAGAATGCGAGCGGAACGGTAGGACCATCGATTTCAAAGACGACTCCACCTTTTGAAAAAAGAGAAAAAAGAGCTGCCGAGTCACCCTTTTCAAGGGCACTGACAAGCCTAGCACCCGTCGACTCTAGCGAAGCTTGGAGCTGCGCGTCCTTCTGAACTTTGGGCGGTTGGTTCCTCGCCTGCTCAGGAGAAGCGCAAAGAAAGCCAAAGAAAAGTGCTAGCACGAAGGATTTCAGCATCCGAGTCCCAATAAATCCGTCGCAATGATTATCTGTGTAGAAATTGACGCCCGCAAGTGATGTTTCTGCGCCGAAATACCGTGAAAGGAGGAATCCGGCGAGAGGGCTACCCTACGCTCCCTGGCTGGCACGGATTTCTTGCCAGCGGCGCGGGCGCTTGTTGGCTTGCAAGACTTTCTTGCGCAGGCGGATGGACTTCGGGGTGATTTCCACAAACTCGTCATCGGCAATGAATTCAATGGCCTGCTCGAGGCTCAATTCGCGGTGAGGAATCAAGCGGATCGCTTCGTCCGCGCTGGACGAGCGCATGTTGGTCTGCTTCTTTTCCTTTGTCACGTTGACGTCCATGTCCTGCTCGCGCGAATTCTCGCCCACGATCATGCCCTCGTAAACCTCGATCGTCGGCCCGATGAAGAGTTCGCCGCGCTCCTGGATATTCCACAGTGCAAATGCGGTGGATGGTCCGCCGCGGTCCGCCACCAAAGCGCCGGTTGGACGAAGCGCCATTTCCCCGCCGTAGTCCATCCAGCCTTCGAAAATCGAGTGAATCAGCGCCGTGCCGCGCGTATCCGTCAGCAACTGGCTGCGCAGCCCAATCAATCCGCGCGAAGGAATCTTGAAGTCCAGGCGCACGCGGCCCGAGCCGTGATTGCTCATCTTGAGCATCTCGCCGCGGCGGCTGCCGATCGTTTCCATGATGATTCCGATAAATTTTTCGGGAACGTCGATCACCAGCCGCTCCAGCGGCTCGAGTTTCTTGCCGTTCTCCGTGCGTACGACAATTTCCGGCTTGCCCACCATCAATTCAAAGCCTTCGCGCCGCATCGTCTCAATCAAAATCGCGAGCTGCAGTTCGCCGCGCCCCAGCACGCGAAAGGATTCCGGTGTTTCCGTGTCTTCCACGCGGATGGAAACGTTGGTCAGAAGTTCTTTTTGCAGACGGTCGCGGAGGTCGCGCGAAGTGAGAAAGGATCCCTCTTTGCCGGAAAGCGGACTGCTATTGACGGTAAAAATCATCGCCAGCGTGGGCTCGTCGATCAGCAAAGGTTCCAGCGGCATCGGGTTTGCCAAATCCGTGATGCTCTCCCCGATGTTGATGCCCTCGACGCCCGCAATCGCTACGAGATCGCCAGCAGGAACGGATTGTGCCTCATCGCGTTCCAGGCCTCGAAACGTGTACAGCTTGGTGATGCGTGTCGGCGTCAGCCGGCCGTCCAGTTTGCTGATGCCTACGTCCGCGCCGCGCTTCAGCGTGCCGTTGAAAACTCGCCCGATCGCAATGCGCCCAAGGAATTCGCTGTAATCCAGGTTCATCACCTGAATTTGCAAAACGCCTTCGGGATCGCCCGGCGGCGCGGGAATATGTTTTACGATGGCCTCGAAAAGCGGGAGCAGATCTTTCGAGTCGTCACCCGGCGTGCGGTGCGCCACGCCGTCGCGCGCATTCGTATAAATCACGGGGAAATCGAGTTGGTCTTCGGTGGCATCGAGATCGATAAAGAGATCGTAGATTTCGTCCAGAACTTCCTTGGCGCGCGCATCGGTGCGGTCGATCTTGTTCAGCACGATCACCGGAGGCAACTTCGCCGCCAGCGCCTTCTGCAAAACGTAACGCGTCTGCGGCAGCGGTCCTTCGCTGGCGTCCACCAGCACTACAACGCCGTCCACCATGCGTAGCGCGCGCTCCACTTCACCGCCAAAATCGCTGTGCCCAGGCGTGTCTACGATATTAATCTTCGTATCGTGGAAAAAGAGAGCTGTGTTTTTAGCGAGAATGGTGATGCCGCGCTCACGTTCCAGATCGTTCGAGTCCATGACGCGCTCAACAAGCGCCTCGTTGGCACGGAAAATCCCGCTTTGCCGCAGCATGGCGTCGACCAGCGTAGTCTTCCCGTGGTCCACGTGCGCGATGATGGCGATGTTGCGAATATTTTGACTCATAATTCCTGCTTGTCGTGATCCCATCTCGGCCGGGCTCAAGTCCTCTAGAGACAAAAATAGCTGCTGAAACGACCAGCAGCCTTGACGAATGTACCTATCTGTAGGTTGACCGCCTGGCGGTCACACATCCTTAGGTGCGGTGCAGCAAGCCATAGTTTACCAGACTCGTATGCCTGCGGGCCAACAAAGTAGGACAGGCATTCCTGCCTGCCTTCTTGCAGTTATCTCAGTCTTCGAATGGAACGACAGATAGTTGCGATGTGGCAATCATTCGTTCCAAAAATGACCGCTGACTTGAACGCGTTTCAATTCGGGATAGTCGTCTCGTGATGGGGCTGGGAAGTGGCTAGTGCACACACACATTTTTCACTAAACGCCCTATCACCTTACATATCAATATCTTATGTCCTCGCACCAAGGCCAGAAAGAGAAGGGCTCCTGGATGGCCTCGTGCAAGGTCATTAGCGGCCCAGAGCGGCGCCAAGCGCGACCACCTGGTCATTTTGAAAGCGCGAAGCAGTAGACTCGGCCAAGGTGATTTTTGCAGCCCCGTCAATCAAAAAGTGTCGATCCTCTGACCTCCAGGAAATCGAAAGATCCCCGCGCGAACTTCCGGCGCATCGAAAAGCGGGAATGGTGGCTCTGGACCGCTGCAGCCATCATCACGCTTCTGCTCACCTTGGGGCTCGCCTCTTTCCTGCTTCCTGATGCGCACTCTCATCAAGACTTTTACACTCTAACGGTGCTGCCGCAGGCCATGCGCGGCCTGGTGGGTCTAGTTTTTCTCTTCGATCTTTACACCATCTATCAGTATCTTCTCATTCACCGAATCCGCCGTCAGCTCCTCGAACGCGAAGAGCTTTTTCACCTCATCAGTGATAACGCCGCTGACATGATCGCTGTCGTGGATATGGACGGCAAACGCATCTACAACAGTCTTTCCTACCAGAGAGTCCTCGGGTATTCGCCTGCGGAGCTGCAAGCCTCTTCCGCATTCGAACAGATTCACCCAGATGATCGTGAACGCGTCAAGAAGGCGGCTGAGGAAGCGCGCCGCTCAGGGATCGGAAAAACACTTGAATATCGTATTCGCCACAAAAGCGGCGCCTGGCTGGTGTTGGAATCCACGTCCAGCGTGATCCGAGATGCCAAGGGTGAGCCCGAAAAGCTCGTGATTGTGAACCGCGACGTCTCCGAGCGCAAAAGAACCGAGGAGGCCCTGCGCCGTTTGGAATCAGGTTTTCGGTCCGTAGTCGAGGACGCGCCTTATGGCATTTATAGCGCCAGCACCGCTGGCCGCTTCCTGCAAGTGAATCCGGCGCTGCAGAAAATGCTCGGCTATGAGTTGACCGAGGAACTCCTCGGGAAAGATCTGCCCAGGGAAATCTTCCGGCACGCTGGCGAATATCAGCGTTTGATCGAGATCCTCACCCGCATGCAAGAAATCAAGGATATCGAGATGGAGTGGGAGCGCAAGGACGCCACACCGATCACGGTGCTCTGTTCGGGCCGGCGCGTCAACGATGAAAACGGCGCCCTCGCGCACTTTGAAGTGTTTGTGGAGGACGTCACCGAAAAGCGAGTCCTCGAAAAACAGCTGCGTATGGCACAAAAGATGGAAGCGATTGGACGGCTGTCCGGAGGCATCGCGCACGACTTCAACAATCTTCTGGGCGTAATCATCGGCTACAGCAGAGTGCTGAAGCGCGAATTAGGCCCAAGCAATCCGCTGTCCGAACATGCCTTGGAAATCGAAAAGGCCGGTCAACGCGCCGCTTCGTTAACTAAGCAGTTGCTGGCCTTCAGCCGGCAGCAGGTCTTGACTCCCGCTGTCCTCAACCTCAACTCCCTCGCCTCCGACATGAAAAAAATGCTTCCACAACTTCTCGGCGAAGACATCGAAGTATCTTTGGTCCTGGATCCACACCTGGGCAACGTAAAAGCGGACCAGAGCCAGATCGAGCAAGTCATTATGAATCTGGCCGTTAACGCGCGGGACGCCATGCCCATGGGCGGCAAACTCAAGATCGAAACCGCCAACGTCGAATTAGACGATGCTTACACCCGGCTCCATTCCGGCTCCAAAGTCGGCAGCTTTGTCCTCTTGTCGGTAACTGACACCGGCATGGGCATGGACGCCGTTACGCTCACCCATATTTTTGAACCTTTCTTCACGACCAAGGAGCGCGGCAAGGGCACTGGCCTCGGTCTCGCCACCGTCTACGGCATCGTCAAACAAAGCAACGGTTACACCGGCGTCGACAGTTCCCCCGGCAAGGGCACTTCTTTTCAGATTTACCTCCCGCGGCACGCCGGCCAGCCCGCTATCGACGAACTGAAGCTCGATTCTCCGGATATGATCCGCGGCTCCGAAACCATTCTTCTCGTGGAAGACTCTGAACCCTTGCGAAAGCTTGTTAAGACTTATCTTGACTCCGCCGGTTTTCGCGTCTTTTCCGCCGAGAGCGGCGAAGCCGCGCTGGAACTCTTCACGCGCATCGGCGTCACCCTCGATCTCCTTCTGACCGACGTTGTGATGCCCGGCATGAACGGACGTGCCCTGGCGGAACACCTCCTGCCCCGTCAGCCAGGCATGAAAGTGGTCTACATGTCCGGCTACACCGACACTTTCATCGCCGGACACGGCGTTCTCGATCCCGGAACGCACCTCCTGCACAAGCCGTTTACGGAGGAGGTTTTTCTCCGCAAGGTTCGCGAAGTACTTGATGTTGGGAAGACGCCCGTGCCCGCTTCCGACTCAGTCGGCGAACTTGTTGGTCAGCCCGTGCATCCGAGGCGATAGGAGCTGCTTCCCGATGGAAAAGCTGTTGGTTATTGACGACGACGAGTCCATTCGCCGCCTCCTGCGTCTTGAATTGTCCGACACGTTTGAGGTCTTCGACTCCGGCGAGCCCCAGGAAGGTTTAGCTCTCGCACTCGAGCACAAGCCCGATGCCATCTTGCTCGATCTTCGCATGCCCAATTATTCCGGCTATGAACTTCTTCAGACCTTTACCACCTTCAGCCACACCCAAAAGATCCCCATCATCATCGTCAGTGGCGAGGCCGGTGGACAAACAAAACAGTACTGCAAGCAACTTGGCGCCTTCGCCTACTTCGAGAAACCCATCGACTTCGATGCGCTCCGTACTTGCCTTACACAACTCACCAAAGTCCGCCGCTTTACTCCCCGATCCGAAGTGCGCGTGCGCTTGCGCGTTCCCCTCAAACTCCGCTACACGGACCGTCATGGGGAAAAGCTTGACCATGAAACGGCAACCGAAGACGTGAGTCTCAACGGTTTTCTGTGCATCTGTTCGGCGGAGATGTCTGTCGATTCCATTGTGGAAGTTTTTCTTATCACTAACGGACCGCTCTACGTTGGCAAGGCCAAGATCGTCTATTCCGACACCAAGGCCGCTCCTCTTCGCCACTACGGATTCCGCTTTACTGAGAAAACTGGGCCCTGGGTGCTGGATTAGGATTCCATTTGGACTTCTTCCATGGTCAATCTTAACGTCTGGCTTCCTCGACCAAGCGAAACCATCGAACATTCCCTCGATTCACACCCCCATCCCGTCATCCGCGTGCTGGCCGTCGACGACGAACCCGCCGCCTGTAAGCTCATCGCCATCTTGTTGCGTCCGCCCACTTTCTACTGCACTACCGCTCCTAATGGCGAAGCCGCCCTTCAGGCATTGCAACTCGAGCGATTCGATGCCGTAATTTCCGATCTCCAAATGCCCGGCATCAGTGGCCTCGAACTCCTCTCCCACGTTCGCCGCTCCTATCCGGATGTGGCCTTCTTGGTGACCACGGGCGTGGACGACGTGGATGTGGGCGTGCAGGCCATGCGCAGTGGCGCTGACGATTATCTCGTCAAACCCCTCGGGGAAACTGTCCTTCTTGCCAGCCTCGAGAGCGCCCTTCATAAGCGGCATCTCGAACAACAAGTCGAAAACTACCGCCAGCACCTCGAAGAAATGGTTGCGGAACGCACTGGCCAGCTGCATGATGCCTTCCAGCAGATCGAGCGCAGTTACGAGGACACTCTGCAAGCCCTCGGCGCGGCCATTGATCTCCGCGACAATGAAACCGCTGGCCATTCCCAGCGCGTTTGCCGGTACTCCCTTGAGATTGCCCGCGTCATGGGCTGGTCCGAGACGCAGTCCGCGAGTCTTGCCAGGGGTGCCCATCTGCACGACATCGGGAAGCTCGGAATCCCCGACAGCATTCTTCTCAAGCCCGGGCCACTCACCGCGGACGAACGAACACTCATGCAGCGCCACGTGCAGATCGGCTTCGATCTTGTCAAGGATATCGCCTTTCTTTCAGATGCTTCTGAAATCGTGCTCACGCATCACGAGCGCTACAATGGCGGTGGCTATCCCCGCGGCCTCCGGGGAGATGAAATCCTTCCTGGTGTGCGCATTTTCGCCGTGGCGGATAGCTTCGACGCCATCACCTCCGACAGGCCCTATCGCCGTGCCTCCTCCTTCGAGGAGGGACGCGAGACTATTCGCCAGCGTTCGGGCACCCTCTTCGATCCTCAAGTGGTGAGCATCTTCCTCAGCATCCCCGAGGAAACTTGGCCCGCCATCGCAAAAGAGGAGCGTCAGGCCACAGCACGACCAGCGTGCCCGCGCGTCTAGCGCACAGCCTCGGGGGCATGAGCATTTTCAAACGCGTTGATGGATGGTTTTTAACGCGGAAGTGCTCGGTAAAATCGTACTGCCCTGGAATCAGTCGCTGCCAGGATGTCCCGCCCGCTATTCCACCCGAAGCGCAATGATGGGGTCCACGCGGGCCGCTCGGCGCGCCGGAACATAACAGGCGACAAGGGCGGCCAGACCGAGCACCACTGCTACTCCGGCGTAAGTCAGCGGATCGGTTGGCGCTACTTCAAATAGCAGTTGCTGCAAGAGGCGTGTGAGCCACAGCGCGCCGAACAAGCCGAGTGCGACGCCAACCAGTGCGAGCGTGAGACCCTGGCCAAGAATCATGCGCAGGATCTCCGCCGGACGCGCGCCGATGGCCATGCGCACTCCGATCTCATGCCGCCTCTGTCCGACCGCCAAGGCCATCACCCCGCCGATGCCCGTAGCCGCGATCGCCAGCGCCAACAGCGCGAACAGGCCGAGTAAATTGGTCGTCAATCGAGGCGCCGCCACAGATTCAGCGCGCACCTGTTCCAGCGAACGCACTCGTGCTGCTGGCTGATTCGGATCAACGCCATGCAGCAACTCAATCACGCCGCGCGCGATGCTCATCGGTTCCACCGCTGTCTTGATCACCAGGCTGGCCTGCCCCATGGGGTTTTGTGCCATGGGCACGTAAATCTCATCGACCACATCTTTATCGAGTCCGTACTGTTTGATGTCGCCGACCACACCAACCACCTGGGTCCAGGTTTTCCCTCCATCGGTGGAGAACCGTGTTCCCGCGGGATCCTTCGATCCCCAGAGATGATTTACGGCGCTGCGATTCACAACCGCCACGTCCGGATTGCCCGGCCGATCAGTTTGCAGGAATCCTCGCCCATTAAGAACGGGAATGTGCAGCGCTTCGAAGTACGAAGGGCTCACGATCCTGAAATCGGCTTTGGGCATCGCCTGCCCGGGCTCCGGTGCCTGCCCCTCGATCTGAAAATCGCCGGTCATCGTCATGCCGGCCGTAAATGGAATCATCATGGAAGCAGCCGCTGATTTCACTCCGCTTTGCATCTGGATCTTCTCCAGCAGGGTTTCAAAAAAGGCGCGCTGCTTGTCGTTGGTGTTGTACTTCACAAAGTCCAGCGCGATGTCCATCGTCAATACGTTTTCTGGTTGAAAGCCGGGGTCCACATGCTGCAGCTTCACGAAGCTGCGCAACATCAGCCCCGCGTCAATTAGCAGCAGGAAGGAAACCGCTACCTGCGCGACAATCAGCAAGCTTCTCACCCGGTGCTTCCCGCGCCCGATCGTGGACTGCGCACCTCCCTCTTTCAGGCTGCCCACAACCGCCTCACGCGACGCCAGCGCCGGCGCGGTGCCGGAAAGCAGGCTGGTCAGCACGGCCACAAGAAAAGTAAAGCCTAGGACCCATACATCCATGTGAATTTCACGCGCCCGCGGCGTGAAGCGCGCTGCAAAACTCACCAGCAAGCTCAGCGCCCCCCAGGAAAAGAGCAGGCCCAGGCCGCCGCCAATGACCGCCAGCATGAAGCTCTCCGTCAGCAACTGCCGGAACATGCGCACACGTCCCGCGCCCAGAGCAGCGCGTACGGCGAGTTCACGCTCTCGCCGCACCATTCGTGAGAGATTTAGGTTCGCGACATTCGCGCAAGCGATCAATAGAACAAAGCCCGCGGCCGCCAGCAGCACCAGCATCGTCGGCCGCGCGTTGTGCGTCAGCGCTTCCTCGAGTGCGATGGTCTTTACCGCGTATTCGTTCGCCGGGGGATAATCTTTCGGGTAAGCCTTCTGCAGATTAGCGGCAACACTGCTCAGGTCCGCTTGCGCCTGGCTCACGCTCATTCCGGGTTTCATCCGCCCGAAAACCTGCACCATGCGTGCCTGCCGGTTGGCGACGGTCGATGGACGTGACCGGAATGGGCATGCGGTCGTGGGCATGTACACGTCGTTCTCGTCCGGGTATTGCGGCACCGGCGGCAACACGCCGATCACCGCATGAACTTTGTCGTTCATCGTAAAAGTCTTGTTCACCACCGTCGGGTCGCCGCCGAAACTTTTGATCCAGTATTCGTAGCTGAGCATCAGCACCGCCGGCGCGCCGGGCTGCTCATCTTCCGGGCGGAAAGTACGCCCGAAGAGCGGCTTGACTCCGAACACGTCGAAGTAATTCCAGGAAACCACTCCGGTTTCCACGCGCTCAGGCTCGCTACGGCCCAGCAAAATGAAATTCATGTTGTGATATTCGACGAGCCCGTCGAGCGAACGACTTTGCGCGCGGTAATCGTTGGTATCGGAGGCGGAGAACGGCTGATTCATCATTCCCATTCGGTGCTGCAACACTACCAGGCGGTCGCCGTGTTCATATGGCAGCGGCTTCAACAGCACGGCATTCACTACGCTAAAGATGGCCGAATTAGCGCCGATTCCCAGGCCTAGCGTCAGGATTGCCGCAAGCGTGAACCCCGGGCTCTTGCGCATCATCCGCAGCGCGAATCCGGCATCCTGGCGGAACATCGCCAGATGTTCGCCCGGCGCAGTCCGGAAAATTCCCACGATCGTCTCCCACCACAACCGCACAACACCCGTGGCTCCGTTGCGGCGCCCCGCTTCTTTGTGTTGTTCGTGGAAAACCGTTTCCATTTCCGGGCCGTAATCGCTCCGAAAATCGAAGGGAAGAAGCCGCAGAAGTGCGCGATACATGCGCGTTGCCCTGGAATCAGCCGTTGCCATGGTGTCCTCCTTCGGCGCCACCACAGCACCGATGTTCAGACCACTCTTCTCTCTTCGGAACCGGTTCGCCCGGCTCCGGGAATTTATCTACGCCGTCCGAGTCTTCTTCAACAAATTTCTCGACCGCGCGACGGACAGGATTTCATCCATTCTCTCTGCTTCCGCGGTGGCTACTTGCCGGCCTTGCGGCGTCAAGTGGTAGTACCGCCGCCGCTCGTCGTCTTGGGCTTCCGCGGGCCGCGAACGCAGCTCAGCAATCAGTCCATCGTTCAGCAGGCGCTTGATGATTCCGTACAGCGTTCCCGTGCTCAGCCGGACTTTGCCGCCGGTGCGCAGCTCCACTTCCTTGAGAATGGCGTAGCCGTGGAGATCGTCGCCGGCCAGCGCCAGCAGCACATGGAACATCGCCGGGGTCAGTGGCCCGAAGGGCTCGGCGTTGGTTTGAGGAGCAGTCAAGGCGTCATCTCCGCAGAATCAGTTATTCTGTCGTCATACGCTATATCGTCACACGCCATAGTGTCAAGGGGATTTTTACCGGCCCCACTTTGGACAATCTACGGTTTCGCGGTCTTCGCTGAACTTTTCTTTCCGGGCAGTGCGCTCAAGTGTGCCACACACGCCGCTGCGGTGAAGCGAACCAAGTCCTTGTCATCGTCCAGCGCGGCCGCAATCCTCGGAACAAGCGAGCGATCTCCTCGCTGAGCGATCGCTTCGAGCGCGGCTGCCCTCACGGTCCAATTCTTGTCCGTGGCGGCTGTCACCAGCGCCTCCGCGCTGTCCGGTTTTGGATCGTGTGCGAGCTTCTTTGCCGCCGCCGCGCGTACCGGCGAAGAATCATCTTTCGTAACCGTCTTGAAGATCTCGTACCCGATTCCCGCAAACGGGATGAATCCGATCCCTTCCTCAAATCCAAGCTCCGCCATTTTCTTTTTGTCCTTGAGCGTGTCGAGTTGCTCCTTGATCAGTCCTTTGTTAGCGCGTTTTTCCCCGGTTAGAACGGCGTAGTAAACGTCGTAGCCCGCATCATCGTTGAGCAGCAGCAGCGAATTCGCCGCTGCCAGCACCACCGTCGGCTCGGAGTCATCAAGCGCCTTTTCCAATTCGGAATTCGCGTGCCGAGCATGCATGGAGCCCAATGCTACGGCTGCTGCTAGCCGGACGTTTGGTTTTTCATCCGTGAGCGCGTTCGTCGCGCTCTTCTCTGCTTCCACATTTCCCGGAAGGAGACCCAGCGCCCTCACGGCCTTCGCTCGTTTATCAGCGCTTGCGTCTTTCAGACCTTCGCGCAGGATTCCCCACGCTTTCTCGCCAGGGGCTGGCGCAGCCGTTGGAACACTTGTCGTTGCGACTTTTGGCTCGGGCGATTTTTCCTGCGCTACAGGTGGAGTCTGTGCGAATGGAGATACGCCCTGTAGGCATGCAATACCGAAGATTGATGTCAGACTCGACCTGCATATGACCGTGGCCCACATTCGCTTGTTCATCGCTCTCATCTCCCCTGGACCAAGAAATGGGATGACTATACGCGAAGCGACGCGTTCAGTGGGAATCCCGATTCGGCTGGCTGGAGCTAACTGCTACTTTTTTCGGTTATAAGTGAAGTCGTACTCCACAAACCATGTCTTGCCGTCGTCATTCGAGCCTTGGCTGAATTGCCGGACCTTGTCAGGCCCAATCTTGATGAATTGCAGATGCCGTTTCAGTTTTTTCCCGTCCGGTTGTGGGATTTCATCGGTCCAGTAATCCATTACTCCGTCCTTCAATCCGCCGTAAAAGAAAATGTTGCCCCCGGAGTTGTCCACCCAGTATTGTTCCCACCGTTTGAGCGCCGTGTTGTAGATGTTGTAGCTCTTTCCGGAATATCCAATATTTCCCGCGCTTGTCCAGTTTTCCTGCACCACGCAATCCCCAAGGATCAATTCAATGCGGCTGTCACCCGCCGGCGTCTCTCCTTTGCTCGTGACAACGCTCCACTCGCCCAGCCAGAAGTCAAACTGACGATTTTCCGCCGCGTAAGCGCACGGTTTTTGGTTGCGCGTCACGATTTCCAGGATTTTCGCAAACCGCGGGTAAGACTTCAGTTCCGCCAGGTCGGGATCGGTTGACAATTGGTCCGGTTGACTCAAGCCATTTTGCGCTGCCTTTTCCAGGTGCTCAAATGCCTTATCTTTGTCTTTTTGCGAAGCGAAGACGGTGGCAATCCCATATTCGGCGAATTGCAGCGGCAGTCCCAAGACTCTGCCTTTTTCAAACGCCTCGATGGCCTTATCCTTTTCCCCAGTCCTATTTAAGGACACGCCTAACCGGTACCAGGCGCGCGGATTTGGTGCCGTTTGCGCGATCTGGCTATATAACTTGACGGCCTCGCTCCAGTTCTTTGCGTCGTAGGCCGAGGCTGCTTCCGTGGCAACCTGGGTAATGGAAGGCGTCTGCTGCGGGTGTCCCAGCGCTGATGCAGCCCCTGACAGCAGAAGCAAAACACTTGTTGCATGAAACCTCAGGAAACGCCCCATCTTCATCACCTCATGTGGTAGGTACTTCCGATTTGGCGTTTTAGACGCGCAGTGCCAGAAAAGGGCACTTCGCTAGCTCAATAGGATTCCGTTAATTCATATAATTCGCTGCTAAATTTAGACGTTTCCTTCCTGTAACATCCCGATTTTCAGATTTCCCTTCATCCAATTGCAAAAGCGTGGCCCGAACTCCATGACTTCATGAAACTTATCGATTAAATTGTTCGTAAGTATAGAAAACACTTGTGTGGTTTCTGCGTCTATACAGCATAAGGGTGAACGTCCATGTCACCGGAAGTGATCTCCATGAGAGAACCGGATGAACCGACGACTTCGGAGCGAATACTGCTAACGTCTGGACGCTATGTCCATTTTGGGCCGTTCCGGATCGACCAGCAGCGCCAGGAAGTGACCCGCAATGGGGCCCGGCTCAAGCTCCAGGGCAAGGTTTACCAGGTTCTGATGACGCTCCTTGAGAAACCGGGCGAGGTCGTCACCCGCGAAGAACTGCGCTTCCGGCTCTGGCCCGCCGATACCCATGTAAACTACGACGCAAACGTAAATACGACCGTCAACAAACTTCGCCAGGCGCTCGGCGATTCCTCCGATAAGCCGCTCTATATTGAGACTATTCCTCGGAAGGGTTACTGCCTTCTGGTGCAGCCGGAAGTTTCCGACAAGGCCCCGCATGCTCACTTTGCTCACGGCGAGCCATCTGCTGATTCCGGCACGGAATCTTCGCAGAGAGCCGGTGGCGCGGCTTTTACAAAATCGGACGTGTGGGTTGTGCTCGGCGTGATCGGACTGATTCTCGCCGGAATGCTCCTCGGAGCCGGAATCACACGGTTCTGGATTTCCCACGCGGCGCCAATGGCTCCCTACCCGCTGATGATGATTTTTTCACACGCATCCACGACTGTATTTTTCTAAAAGCATCTCCTATTCTTTCGCAACCTGCCCTGAGCGGAACTCCGTCCACGGGCCCGCCTTCATATCCCGCAGGTAAGGCTCCTCCCAGGCAAACTCCGGATGAGCCGCAAGAAACGGCTTGGCGAGAAAATCTCCTCCGCACGGATGACCCATGCGCGCCATAATTCGCATTTCCTTTGCCATCGTCGCATCCGTTGCTTTGCCTTGAACCGCACCGCCGGGATAGTTCGCTTGCCAAGCCCACTCTTTAACGCCGCGCGGCGATCCATCCACGTGGCCGCAGAGCGTGCGCTCGTTGGCATCTTCCTTCTTCTCCGAGGTGTCGGTGTGGTCACCAAGCATTTTTTCCGCAAGCGTGACGTCGATCTTCCCCTTGTTTTCCTTCAGCAATTCATCCCACCGGGCCCGCCGTGCGTTCGGTGAACTCTCTTTATTCTCGGGATCAAATTCCGGCGCGTCTACTTTGAGCACCTTCGCGTCTCGCGCCCAGTTTGAACCCGCGAGCACGCCATCCTTTGTTCTCCACAATTTGTAGGCTTTTAATCCCAGCTCGAGTTGCGCGATTTCGCCGGTTTTTCGGTCGCCCAGCAGCCAGTCGTTCGCATAACCCCCATTGTTTCCGTCCAGAATGATCTTTGTGTATTCGTCGATCGAGCCCGCGTACTGCAGCGCCTTCCGTGCGCGCACAAATTCGGCCTTGCCGTTCGGGTCCCAGCCTTCAAACTGCGTGATCGTCGTTTCCGTCACCATCAGCCCGTCGCTGTTGATTCCAAAATCGTCGTCGCTCGCAATCACTCCGGGAAAACCGTCCATTAGCATTCTGTAGCCGTTCTTCGGCGCGATGTCGAACACGATCCGCCATCGCTCACCGTTCCGGTAATTCGTCCAGTTGTTGTGCGCCATTACGATCTTTCCATCCTTCGTCCAGCTTCCCGTGGCTACGAAAGCGCTGCAATTCCCGGGGCTCTTCAGATTCGGCGCATTCGCCGCCTTTTGCTGTTTGTTCAGCCAGGGCACGTAATAGTCCGGCAGTTCTTCGAACGCATTGAACGCCACGATGTCATCCACATCCAGCTTCGACCCCGTGCGTGCGCGCAATCCCTCAACGATGCCTTGAAGCTCCTGCTGATATTCCGCATCGATCTTCGGCCACAGCATTTCGTGCGCGGCCTTTCGGAAAAATTCCCAGTCGCGTTGTGTGGAGTGCATCATCCCCGCGCTCACTGCCGCGAATCCATCTTCGATCTCCGGCGCCAACAGATACCCGTGCTGATACCCCATCGCGCCTGGATCGCCCTCGAGATGTACGTAAATCCAGCCGCCTTCCTCTAAGCGCGATGCACCCTTCAAGCGCGGATCGTTGGCCGCCGAACGCTCGCGTGCCGCCGCGATCGTCGCCACCATGGCGTCATTTGCCGATGCGGAAGTCGGCGCTCCGCTCCCCGCCCACCACAGCGCCGCCCCTCCCAGAATCAACAATAGAATCGCCGCCGCGCGCCTCATCGAATCGTTCATTACACCGGCCTCCTGAACTTCCGATCGTGGCTTAGAGTCTATTCTGGCTCTCTATTTCCTTCAACGTTTCCTCGCATGAAATCGTTCTCATGTAAACTCTCTCTACCGAAATGTTCACAGCCATCACGCGCGCCGTCAGTCCCGCCATGGTCCATTGCGAACTCTCCTTCATCGATCGCAAGCCCATCGATCTCGCCACCGCCCAGGAGCAGCACCACGCGTACGAGAAGTTGCTCGGCAAATTGGGCGCGCGCGTTATTTCTCTTCCCGCCGAGCCCGATCTTCCCGACTCCATGTTCGTCGAGGACCCCGCCATCGTTTTCGATGAACTGGCGGTGATCCTTCCGCTCGGAACGGAGACGCGCCGCCGCGAGGCGACCTCGCTGGCACAGGCGCTCGCAAAATTTCGAAAGCTCGAATACGTTACGCTTCCCGGCACTCTTGAAGGTGGCGATGTCCTGCGCATCGGCCAAAAAATCTTCGTCGGCCTCACCAAGCGTAGCAACGCGGAAGGCATCCGCCAGCTCGCGGCCATCCTCGCTCCGCACAATTACGAAGTTATTCCCGTTCCCGTCACTGGCTGTCTGCATCTGAAATCTGCCGTCACCCATCTCGGCCGCAACTCGCTCCTCGCCAACCGCGCCTGGTTTGACACTACTCCACTTGCGGGCTTCGAATGGATTGATGTCGATTCCGCCGAACCTCATGCCGCCAATGCCCTGGCCCTCGGCGGCACGGTCATTTTCCCGGCGTCATTTCCCCGCACACGCGCGCGCATCGAAGCGCATGGCTTCCATGTCACACCGCTGGACATCTCCGAACTTCAAAAAGCCGAATCCGGCCTCACCTGTTCTAGTCTTCTTTTCGAAGACATGATTCCGGCCAGTTCCTGAAGCGACGAGAGCCGCGAAGAGGTTCTGAAGAAGCTCGTCAAACTCATCGGAACAAAAGAAAACGGCCACGCGGAATAAATCCGCCTGGCCGCATGTTCACTCAAAGCGTTTCCAACAATTATGGACGGAAATTGAACTCCAGTTGCGTGGTGGTTTCTCCGCTGCCGGGAGCGTATTTCCAATTCTTCAGCGTTTCCTCGACCGCATTTACGAGCACTGGGTGCCCGCCGATGAAGCTCGCTCCCTTGATCTTTCCGTCCGCTCCGATCACGATTTGCACCTTAACGGTGCCTACCAGGTGCATCCTCTTGGCGACTTCGGGGTAAGTCGGAACGGGATTGGAAAGCACCTTGCGGCCTTCCTGCGCCTGCAAATTCCCAACGCCCACGCAAAGCGCCATCGCCAGCAACGCACCACTCAGGATTCTTCCTTTGTTACGCTCCCTATTCATTTTGAACTCTTTCCTTTGACTTGGCGTTCACCGATCTTCCGAACTCTCTCGGGTTCGTCGTGTTCGGGACATGGATCCAACTTATCCGGAATCTTCCCTCTCCGCAGCAATCTCGCGGGACAGGTGTTTCTCCCCTAAAACTGTTCTTCTGTACTGGGGAAAAACCTGTAGACGGGTCAGGCCGCCCACTTTCTCATATCCCCTAATCTCTTCCAAAATAATGACTTAGCGGCAAAATGAAACGGCCACCCGCTCTTGCAAGGTGGCCGTCATTTCAACCGCAGAAGTTTTCTTGCCCGACTGCTTCAGTTGCGCAACTCTTCCACGCCGCGCGCAACAAACACCGGCTGGCCGCTGATCGGATCCTTCAGCACCAAGCCGACAACGCGCAGCGGATTCGTCGGGTTGCTGCTCAGGTCGCTTAGGCTCTTCAGCCCTCCGCCGAATCGCGTGAACGGCGTCACGTACACCGTTACCGGTCCGTTGAACAGCACGCCTGCCAGTCCATTCGCATTGAACTGAAACGTGCTGGCTCCTATGTTTACGCTGTTCGCCACCAGTGTCCCAGTGTGCCCCTCATGCCGCAGCACCACGCGATTCACCGTCACCGCCCCGCTTGCAAACGGCCCGCCGATGCTTACATGCTGTCCAGGCACTAGCAGGCTCGCGTTGAAGAAGTGGTTCGTCCAGCTGTTGTGCATCCAGTAGATGAAGTACTTCTCGTTGCCGGTCAAGTTGATCGTCGAAATATCTCCCGACTGAAAGCCCGTGCCGGACGGCAACACGCTTCGGACGTACAAATCAAAATCCGTCGCCGTATTGGTCGGCGGATTTACATAAGTGATCAAGCCGCCCGCAAAAAACTTATCCTGCGAGAGAATGCCCACTGAATCCGCAAGAAAAGTCGCCGTCGTGCGGTCCAGCGTTCCGGAAACTTCCACGATCGACGTCGTGGTCAGGTTGCTGATGGTTTCGCTGCCTTCCCATTCCGTCTGGCCATTTACGTTCACCGTGAACTGATGCCCGTGCGGTCCCTGGATGATGAATGAATTCCCGCTGACGTTTACGCTCACCACACCCGCGACGAAATCATCGATATAAGCATCCGCATCGCTGGGGGTGATCGCTTTCAAATCCAGCGTCGGCGTCACCGCGCCGGTAATCTGTCCCGCACCATCGACAAGAATCGACTTGCGGAGGTCAAATTCAAACTTCAAGCCGATGATGTTTCCCGTGCTCACGACCAAAGGAGTCGCCAGGGGAATCGTCACGCTCGAGGCCGTCAGCGTTGCTTTCGATGACGTTGTCCCGTCTAGCGTGCTGATGGTCGGTCGCGCCGGGGGATTCACGTTCAAGTATCCGATCTGCGGATTCGCCAGTGTCGCCGTAACGCTCGTATACGTGCCCTCAGGAATCGTATTGATATCCAGCAACGTCCGCAAACCGTTCAGCCGCGCGAAGTCCACCGTCTGCGTGCCGTTCAACACGGAAACCGGCTGATGTATTCCATCCGACACACTCAGCCCCGTTATGTCCACTTGAAACGAAACCACGCTCGGCAGCGGCGCGTCCGCTCCCGTCACGAACACGCTTCCCGTTTGCGCTTGAATCTGATTCGGCGGGGTCGACATGCCGCAACCGCTCATAACTGCGATGAGTGCAAATGCAAATAGACCGCTCAACCACTTCTTGGGGTTCATTGGTTTTCCTTTCGTGCTATCCCGCTCCGGTGGTGCCCCATGCACACGCCGTTTGATGGGATTACAAACCCTCCCAGCCCGGAGAAGTTGCACTAACTAAAGCACTTAGATTCAATGTTTTACATGGATGGTACGGAATCCACCTCTTCAGGCCGATGCGCTCTGGCGGCAAAGGCAGGGTTCGCGCAGCCGCGTAACTCCTCCAGCACAATCCCGCCTTTCTCCATTTATCCCCTTTTCCAACGAATCCTCCTGTGTTATGTTGGAATCGATATGTTCTCCATTACCGCCAAGCGAATTACGTCCAAGTCGTGCATGTCGATTACCTCGACTACGACTAAGACGACTATGTCCGCTTCCGGCGCGTGGAGAAACAGCTAGCCAACTAGCAAAAGTTTCCAACCCACCGCCAGAAGCGACCTGGCGGTGGGTTTCTTCTTTTAGCCCCCTCCAGAGACGCTCCAGCGGAACCGAACCAGGAGCGCACGTCATGAGTCTCGAAAACGTTCAGGAAGATGTCGTAGGCGAACGCCGCCCCGCCGCGTTGCACCATCAAGTGCATTGCACCGGCGGGGTCATGAAGCAATCTCGAAACGTTGTCGCCTTCAAGTTTGGCGGCAGCTCTCTCCTCGGTGCCGATCGCATGCTCCACGCCGCGGGCCTCGTCCGAGCCGCTGCGCCCTCATCCAGCGTCACCGTCGTCGTTTCTGCCATGAAGGGCGTCACCGATCACCTTCTCTCCATTGCCCGCGCTCTCGCCGGCGGCAAACTCGCCCACGCCCGCCGCGAAGCCGAGTTCGTCCTCGATCTACACCTCGATGTGCTTCACGATCTGCACCTCGGTGAAAACGATGGCCTGCGCGTCCGCCGCGAGCTCCAACTCCTCGGCCGCGATCTTCTTCACGAAATTCCCGTTCACTCCAGCGTCTCCGCCGGCGCGGATCTTTTCGATCGCCTCGCCTCCTTTGGCGAACGCTTCAGCGCCCGGCTCTTCGCCGCCGCGCTCGAAAAGTCCGGCGTCCCCGCCGTGCCCGTCACCTCCTCGGATTTCGTTCTGACCTGCGACACTTTCCGCGAAGCCCAGCCGCATCTCGAACAATCCAGGCAACGTGGCCGCGACGTTCTACTTCCGCTTCTTGAAGCCGGCATCGTGCCCGTCGTTACCGGCTTCATCGGCGCCACTCCCGACGGCCGCATCACCACTCTCGGCCGCAACAGCTCCGATTTTTCCGGCGCCATCATCGCGCACGTCATCGACGCCGACGAACTCGTCATTTGGACCGACGTCGACGGCATCTACACCGCCAATCCCAACGAATCCGCCGAAGCGCGCCTTCTCCACGAGCTCAGCTACGATGAAGCTCACGCCCTTGCCGCCAGCGGCGCAAAAGTTCTCCATGCAAAAGTTCTGCCCCTCGCCGCCGAAACCGAAATGGTCGTCTGGGTTCGCAACACGTTTAACCCGCAAGCGCGCGGCACACGCATCGGCTCGCCGCGTTCGCTCGCAACTTCGCAAATAGCCTCGCAGGATTCCCTTCCGAATTTTTCGCTTTCATCTCAGCAAGGCGGTGCGGTATGAATTCCCCATCTCAAAACAACGGAGATCAAAACATGCACGCGAAACGGCCGGACAAAAAGTGGAAGGCAGGAGTCCTCGGCGCTACGGGTGTCGTCGGCCAGCGCCTCGTTCAAATGCTCGGCAATCACCCGTGGTTTGACCTCACCGAAGTTGCCGCCTCCGAGCGCTCCTCCGGCAAGACCTACGCCGAAGCTGTCCGCTGGCATCTCGACGCGCCGATCCCCGAATCCGCCCGCGGCCTCGTCGTCAAGGGCCTCGATCCTGCCCTCGACTGCGATTTCGTTCTTTCCGCGCTCGATTCTTCCGTCGCTGGCGAAGCCGAAGAGGTTTTTGCCCGCGCTGGTTATCCCGTCGTCAGCAATTCGCGCAATCACCGCATGGATCACGACGTTCCGCTGCTCATTCCCGAAGTCAACGCCGCCCATCTCGACGCCATTCCCCGCCAGCAGAAAAATCGCGGCTATGACACCGGCTTCATCGTCACCAATCCCAATTGCTCCACGGCCGGCCTCGTCCTTGTTCTAAAACCTCTCGCCGACGCCTTCGGCCTCGAGAAAATCTTCGTCGTCACTCTGCAAGCCATTTCCGGAGCCGGCTATCCCGGCGTTCCCGCGATGGACATTCAGGGCAACGTCGTCCCCTTCATCAGCGGCGAAGAGGAAAAAATGGAGCTCGAGCCGCAAAAACTCCTCGGCAAGTGGGATGGCTCGCGCTTCGTCGACGCTGGCCTCGGCATCAGCGCCCATTGCAATCGCGTCCCGGTCATCGACGGCCACCTCGAATGTGTCTCCCTAGGCCTGAAAAAAATCGCCTCCCTCGAGGAAGTCCGCGAAGCTCTCCGCAATTTCGAAGTCGACGCCGAACTGGCTTCTCTCCCCACCGCCCTGAAAAATCCCGTCGTCGTCCTCGACGAGGAAAATCGTCCGCAGTCCCGCCGCGACGTCAACGCCGGCCACGGCATGGCCGCCGTCGTCGGTCGCGTCCGCGAATGCCCGCTCCTCGACGTCAAACTCACGCTGCTCTCTCACAACCTGGTCCGCGGCGCCGCCGGCGCCGCCCTGCTCAACGCCGAACTCCTGGCCGCCCGCGGATTCCTCAAGCACCGCCGCGCCCCGAGCGAGTTTCGCCTCGCTGAACCCGTCACCCGCTGACCGGGCTGCGGGTTCCTCGAGAATTTGTAGGGGCGCAGCACTGCTGCGCCCTCTTCTCTTCGCCCCCGTAGCGGCGACTTTATGTCGCCATCTTGGTTCTGTTTGCGGGTGCCCCAGGTTTGTCGTTTGAACCTGGGGTTTTTGACTTTTCCTTCTTCTGCCGGGTGCGGGTGCCCCATACGCCGTATTTGCGTGTGGGGATTTTGACTTTGACCTTGACGCTCGCTACTCCCCGAATTTCCTTCTGTCCGCCGCCTTCTCAAGAGTTGGCCTGCGAGACGGCTCACTCCGATTTTTTCAGGGTGATCCGTCGAAGAACGGTCTTGTCAGGAAGGGTAAAAGTTCCTTCGAGCTTGTCCCCATCCACTTTCAGGCTGATAACACCCCGCGGAAGCTCAACGCTCAGCGTGCGCTTAGCGCTGTCGTAGCGCCACTCCCCAGACCCCATCATGATCTCCTTGCCGTCCACAACTTTGCCCCCGGTGACTAGCAGAAAGCCGGATTTGCCTGCAATGGCGGTGATGCGGTAGACCGCCACCTCGTCATGGCATGCCGTGCCCTTCTCCACGCAAAGCGAATCGCCCCGCCACGTGCCCGCGAGTTTTCGCTCTTCGCCATCGCTCGCACTGTTCGCCGGAGGGTTCTGCGGCATCGCGAAAACTCCGGGAACAAGCGCGGCGGTCAGGAAGATACGAAGTGCTGTAGCCTGCAAAAATCGAATTCTCATGGTTGCACCGCCTTTAGGGCAATTCCATCCCATGAGACGCGTAGCAAACGCCCGCGTTAGCGGCGACTCTACGTCGCCATCTTGCCTTCTAGTTTCCGCTTTCTCCCCCACCCCCAACTGGCTTTGATTTTGTAGCGGCCACTTTATGTCGCCATCCTGATTTTGTAGGGGCCGCCTTCCGAGGCGGCCCGCTCTTCTCTTGTAGTGGCCGGTCTTCAGACCGGTGCTTTTGTTCTTCGCTTTCGTAGCGGCGACGGCATTTATCCCGACCTGGTCGGGACGTCGCCATCCTGCCTTCCGTTTTCTAGTTTCAGCATTCTAGTTTCTAGCTTTCCCTTTCTCCCCCGCCTTCAAATCCCCCATCAACTTCCCAAAACTTGTCCTGAGCTCCACCGAAGGACGCCTTCTGATACTCATCGTGCTTATTCACCTACTAGGTTGGGGTTTATCTCGTCGCACTAGTAGAATCGCCTCAACGGCTTCTCCTAAAGGTAGGGCACAAATGGGAGTCAACGAAGGGTACTCGGTATTCATAAAGCACAGACCAAGGCGGATCGCGTTTCTGCTCGACCCAAACGCAATGCCTCTTGATGTATTTACAGCAATTTTCGATTTCAGTGTCGATGTCTGGGGAGGAAGACACAATCCGATCATTCCAGTCACCGAAGGCAGCCTTTATCCGGACTACTGGCAACTACTTAAAATTGTTGATCCTGACGTTGTCTACACATATTCGGACTTATCCCAGGCAACTGTCGAACGAATCGATTGGGAGATTGGCCCGTCTCATATTCTTCGTCATCAAGAGAGGTTGCTCCCTGGGGAAACGCCCAACTATTCCGTCGTGCTCCGTGAACAAGCAACTACGACCCGTCTAATTCTCGACATTAGAGAGAAACTTCCCCCGTATATGCGTCGGATCGCCGAACCTTCCATACTTAACTTCGAATACTCAGATATCAAGAAGGTGAGTGCATTCGCGCATGCCAATTTTGGCGTGTCTCACAGTTCGTATTTCCTCGTGAGAGACCGAAATGTCAGCGGAGTCAGCCCAGCCTCGACTTCAGACGCGGACATCATGGGAACGATTCATAGAACTAACAATCTATCTGTACCAATGAATCTTTGCGCCGACGCTCCATTAGCGCGAAAGGCGAATGACGGCAAAATGCACGACGAGTTTCTCATCTGCTTTGGGGACGATCCATGGACCATTATCCACTTCTGGAACGAAGCACTATTCAGAAACAGGATTTGGGCGGTGAATGCAGGCTTCAACTACATGTGGATACCTCCAGCCCTGCTTAATGACCAAGAGGCGTATCGCGAATTGCTAGAGCTGATTGGGAAGCGAGTCTATGGAGGGAACCACCAAAGAGCTTTGAAGGTAGTCTCTTTCGATCAGGATATCGAAACCATGCGGGAACTAGGTATCAAACTCTGCCGCGAGTCACGGGCCAACCTATATCCCGAGTCCCCGGAGCGATTGGAGAAGGCAAAACTGCCTAATTGCAAACCGGACGGTTTCACAGAATTCGCCCTGGATAGAAAACCCCAAGAGCATCAACATGTCAGGGGAAGCGAGGCTTTCCTCGACATCAATCCGGTGCCTGAGATTGATCCGGAACGCGACAAGTGTTGGATGATGGATCTCTCTATAGAGAATGCTGAGCAAGAACGATATCAAGGAGATCAGACACCTTGGTGGATGCTTCCCCAGCGGAGGTCGCTGTGCAGGGTCTTTACCAAGAGTGCGGTTTCGAGGATCACAATAGACAAACTGCTCAGCGTGGAAGTATCAGGGCAAGCCAAAACTATTTTCGTCCAAACACCCAAACTTCATAGCCTCTTCAGTTCGCTCATACTCCCTGAGAGCTTCTACACATGGGCTGTAGACCTGCGACACGCCTATAACCAGCATCATTCCAAGACTACAGGGGTTTCAGACAAAGGGAAATATGCGAGAGGGGTCATTAGCCTTTTTGGATCGTTAAGAGAAACCGCCTATTTCTTTGAGCATCCGTTTTGGCGATCAGTCGCTAATACGCTTTGTTTGTCCCCCGTTAGCCCACAAACCCAAGAGCGCGTTCGGTCACACGTACAAAAAAAGTTAGGGGAGCTGACAGGGCAACTACAGGACGGCGACGATGCGGCGGTGAGCTGGCTCACTGACGAAATACTCGAAGCGGGACAGCGCATTCCCCGCGGAGAACGATTTTTGACCTTTCGCGAACTTAGGCATTTGTACCAGAATTATCTGGAGAACTTGCCCGCCGAGAACCGAAAATGGGTTCTACACTCCCGCATCCGCCGTGATCCAGACAGTTTAGCGAGCGATGAACTGGAGCGTTTGGTTTCTCGCTCACTGAGAATGAACATCTCAGAACTCACCAATCAAAAAGTACTACTACAGGGCGCCGAACTGCGCTGCAACAATTGTATTTCAAAGCTTTGGTATCACGTTGACGAAATGAAACACGTAGTAAAATGTCGGGGATGCCGCTCCGATATCTTCCTACCTGCGGAAACGGAATGGGCGTACGCGGCAAACGACCTTGTTACCTCGGCCGTGCGTTATCACGGCGTTGTGCCAGTCATCAGAACACTTGCCCGTTTATTCCCAGATTCACGAGCCTGCTTCCTGTTCGCTGCAGGCCTTGAAGTTTGGACATATTCATCGGACTCAGAAGAACGCGAATTTGAGGTCGACCTTGCATTCATACGCGACGGAGAATTCGGATTGGCGGAGGTAACGAAGACCACGAAGCATTTTCGCTCGGTAGAGACAGAAAGGTTGGTTCGCATCGCCAGTTTCGTCCGACCAAATACAATTGTGCTTGCTTTCGCTGAGGGCGACGATGCCGATCTGGCGACGATCAAGAATCTTGTCTTACCTCGCTTGGAGCCACTAGAGATCAAGCTGGAGTTGTGGGGACCGGGCACTTTCAGCCGTACTGCATTCCATCACATGGAATAACGGGCCTGTCCCCTATTTGGTACTCGGGCACATAGACTTTTCGACTTTTCCACAGATTTCCACAATTCTTTCGAATCTCACCCCTCCCGCAAACCCTTTCCCTCGGCCAACTTGTACCCCACCGTCTCAAACAGCCGTTCCTACGAAGGTTGTCAGTTTCGCGCCCCTCGCTCATTCCGTTCTATCGATTGCCCTTGGGGATGAGATTTCTGCTCTCCCTTGGCAAGTGTTACGTTACAGGCTACACTCAATCGTGTGAGGATTCGGAACTTCGCCCACAAGGGCCTGAGGGCCCTCTACGCGGATAACAGCGCAAAGGGTGTTCCGCCCGATTCGGCGGACAAGCTCCGCAAGATGCTTGCTTTTCTCGACGCCATGCAGGACCCGGAAGAATTGCGCTCGCTCACAGCCTGGAAGCCGCACACTCTGACCGGCGACCGCAAAGGCACTTGGAGCCTGACCGTAACACGCAACCGGCGCTTAACGTTCCGCATTCACATTGCGGATCTCGAAATCTGCGACTTGAATTTGGAAGACTATCATTAGCATCGAAGGAGCAATGCTTATGGCCATGAAGAACCCCCCGCATCCCGGCGATTTCATCCGCACGGAAATTATCGAGCCCGCGGGTCTCTCCGTCACCGCCGCTGCTGCCGCGTTACAGGTTTCCCGGCCCGCCCTGTCCAGTCTCTTGAACGGCAAGGCCGCGCTCTCCGGCAATATGGCCCTGCGGATTGAAAAGGCCTTCGGCGTCAAGATGGACACCCTCATGCGTATGCAATCCGCTTACGACATAGCCCAAACTCGTCTCCGCGAAAAACAAATCCGCGTCCGCCGCCTTCACCCCCTTGCGGATGTTCACGCTTAGGCCGGGCGCACCGCTCGTAACTTTCCATCGAAGATCCCGCCCTGTCGGGACGGGTAAGCCCCTCGGTCTTCAGATTTTTCCACAGGTTTCCACAATTCTTTCGAACGAGACCCCTCCCGCAAACCCTTTCCCTCGGCCAACTTGCACCCCACCGTCTCAATTCGCGACGCTCATTCGAATAACAACATAGTTATCCTTGACAGTCATTACTTTTTGAGCTACCCTGTCCTTTGATAGTTCGCGCCCATTCTCGCATATGGAGTGCGGTGGCTTGCCACCGCTTTTCTTCCTGCCCCTTCACCCCGTTTACCCTGAGTGTCGAAGGGCCGCCCTCCGCTCTCCCACGTTCGGACGTTCCGACCTTCAGATCGAAGCTACATTGCAATTGTGGTGCGAAGATCCCGACCGGGTCGGGACGTTCAAACGATCCCTTCCCGCCTTCCGCTCCTCCGAATCTCTGTGCTCTCCGTGAACGGCGTTTACCCCGACCCGGCCGGGGTGTTGGAGTCTCCCCGTCCTTCGCCTACCAAAGCCACCCATCCCCTGAAAAACCTGCGCCCGACCTCTACTCTTCTTCTCAAGCCCCGTCCTCGAAGTTCTTTAGAATCAACACGCACTTTGGACGTTTTTGTCGCCCCTTAAGTCCCTTTAGAATGAACACTTCCAGAAGTGCTCATTCTAAAGCACTTTATCCACCTTTAAAATCAACACTTTTGAAAAATAGGGGAGGGGGTGGCCAGTTATTGTTAACTAGATATGTGACGAAGCATGTCTATCCCGAGCGACCATCGGGAGCCGAGGGACCTCTCTTGAATCCGACAAGGACTTCTGTCCTGAGGAGCATCGCGACGAACGGATCCCGACGCCTATCCCCCTGTGCGCTCGCCTCGCGTTCCTCCCGGCGATTTCCCGCGCAGCAAATCTTCCAGGTCCCCCATCTTTTCCCCCAGCAGATTCAACTTCCTCGCCAGGCCCTGAATCTCGGTCTCGGAGCGCCGGTTCACGGCGTAGTCCAGTTCACCGCGCACGCGATCCTTCATGTCCTGCCGGTTCTGGCTCATCATAATCACCGGTGCCTGGATCGCCGCGAGCAACGACAGAATGAGATTCAGCAGGATAAAAGGATACGGATCCCACGCCGCCCTGCGCATCCCCACGTTGATCGCCGTGTAGATGCTGCTCAACACGAGAAAACCAATAATGAATTTCCACGACCCGCCGAACTGCACCATGGAATCCGCGATGCGCTCGGGCAGCGTCGATTTCGCTTCAATCACTTCGTTGGCATTGCGCATCGCGCGCAGCCGCACCAGTTGCTGCGACGCGTGGAACTGCCGCCCCAGCACCGTCAACATATCCATTCCCGCGTGCGGCTTGCGCTGCAGCAGCGTCGCGATATCTCCCCGGCTCACTTCGATGCAGACCGTATCCTCGACGGCCGTCGCGCCGGTTTGATGCGGCGTCTGCTCCAGCATCGAAGCGAAACCAAAAAATTCGCCGTGCGCCGGCTCATCCACCACAACTTCCTGCTGATCCTCGTCCACCGTGGTCACGCGCACTTTTCCGGAGACCATTACGTAAGCTTGTCCGCCCGGGTCGCCCATTTTGTAGATGCGCTGCCGCGGCGCGAAATTCTTCAGCTCCACTTGCCCGGCAAGCACCGCCGTTTCATCTTCATCGAGCAGCGCAAACAGCGGAACGTGTTTCAACACTTCGGGATTGCAGGCCATCGGCCACCTCTTTTGCAGAAACTGGACTGTTTTTCAGTTTTCCGAGCGTTTGTTCAAGCGCAACAGGCAACAAACGTGCCCATAGTAAACCCGATGCCGGTTACAGCTTCAAGAAGCATTCGGAAAGTGAGGTAAATAAGCGGTGCGCTGCAACGTAGCAGTCTGGAGCGGAGAGGTTACTGAATGATTTGAATTGCAGCGTCTTGCGCCGCGGCGTGCTGCGTCAACAGCGAAGACATTCGCTGAGCCCAGCGCTCAAGCCCTTCCGCGCCGCCAAAAGAAATAAGGACTGCCAGGATTTCCTTGGTGGCGTCGGTCACCATGGTCCGCTCCGAATCGCTCGTCGCGCTGCCATGCGGCCCCGCGGTGTCGGCGAACACCGGCAACCCTTCCAAATTCAAATCGTACTTGCCGATGCCCTTGTAAGTTTCGCCAGCCTTCCCCGCGCGAAAAATAATTTCGCCGGTCACGTGTCCGAGATCATACAAACCAACCGGCAGCCGGCTCTCCACCGACACGAGATTGATCACATCCACTACAGCGTTGATTTGGGGGAAGCCTTTGCCAGCAACGATTCTGCGAAGAAGGGCTTCCGCGGAACCGCGATACCTGGAGGGGTCTTTTCCCAAGGCCTTGTACGCTTTGCGAACCGTTTCAACTTGTGGCGATTCCAGGACGCCGCGAGGAAAAGGCAGTTCTTGGATTTCGAGTTCTCTCTGATTCATCTCCGCGAGCAGCGCCACTGGAGAAGGGCCCGGTTGCACGCGCGCTGTCACGCACGCGAGCGCAGTTCGCGGGCATTTCGCTCTCAATTTCGCATCAATGATTATTTGCATGGATTAGTTTTGAACCGGTTTTAATTTTGCGGAAAAGTGCCGCAGAAATTTTGCCTGCTCGATAATTTCGTATCCGCGAATCTGCTCGCGCTTGCGCCAGACATCGAGAATAACTTCTACTACATACTCGATGTGGCTCTGCGTATACGCGCGCCGCGGAATCGCCAGCCGCACCAGATCCATTTTCGCGTGTTTGCCAAACATCAATGTTCCGATTTCCACGGAGCGAATCCCGCCTTCCAGATAAAGCTCATTCGCCAGCGCCACCCCCGGAAATTGCGCCGGCGGAACATGCGGCAAGAACGCGCGCGCATCAATATATATCGCGTGGCCGCCCGGAGGCTGCACGATGGGCACGCCTTCCTTCGAAATGTGATTACCGAGAAACGCGGTGGAAGCGATACGGTATTCCAAATAGTCCTCTTCCAGCGCTTCGTTCAAGCCAACAGCGATGGCTTCGAGGTCGCGTCCCGCGAGGCCGCCGTAGGTGGGGAAGCCTTCGGTCAAAATCAGAAGATCTTTTTCCTGCTGCGCCAAGATGTCGTCGTTGGTGCAGAGAAATCCGCCGATGTTGGCCATGCCGTCCTTCTTCGCGGACATGGTGCAGCCGTCGGCAAGTGAAAACATTTCACGCGCAATTTCTCGGGGAGTCTTATTCGAATAGCCCGGCTCGCGCAATTTGATGAAGTACGCATTTTCCGCGAAGCGGCATGCATCAATGTACAGCGGAACTCCATGCTTTTTGCAGATTTCTTTTACCGCACGGATATTTTCCATGGAAACGGGCTGGCCGCCCCCGGAATTATTGGTAACCGTGAGCATCACCAGCGGAATTCTCTTCGCGCCTTCGCGTTCGAAGGTCTCCTCCAGCTGCGCGGTGTCCATATTTCCCTTGAAAGGGTGTATGCGCGCAGGTTCCTTCGCTTCGGGGATGGGGATATCCAGCGCCCGGGCGGCGACAAATTCGCAGTTCGCTCGCGTGGTGTCAAAATGCGTGTTGTTGGGAACTACGTCGCCTTTCTTGCACATTACGCTGAATAAAATGCGTTCCGCGGCGCGGCCCTGGTGGGTGGGAATGACGTGGTGGAAACCGAAAATGGCTTGAACGGAATCGCGAAATCGCGCGAAGCTGGGCGAACCGGCGTAGGATTCATCACCGCGCATCATGGCGGCCCACTGCTCGGTGGACATCGCAGCGGTTCCGGAATCCGTCAGCAAATCAATCAGAATGGCGTCGGAAGGCACGAGGAAAAGATTGTATCCGGCGGCCTCCATGAGTCTCCGGCGTTCTTCACGCGTGGTGCGGCGGATGGCCTCGATGCTCTTGATACGAAACGGCTCGATGATCGTCTTGACCGGCATGCTCTTCTTTTAATTTCGCCCCGCACACACTACCACACCGCACAAATTTTCGCGGCGGCGAAAAGAAGTCATCTGGGATTATTTCCGAATAGCACGTCAACTGGGAGCAATCGCGATCACTTCCTACAAGCCGACTTCTCAGGACTAATCCCGCCTTGAAGCTGGCCAGCTTCCGATTAGTCGACCACTTGCTCAGAACACCGGATGATGTATAGGCGAGTTCGATTAGACCTCAAAGCGCAGGCTTGAGGCTATAGATGAAGGCAGCGAACAACTGACTCAGCGACTACCGACCAATTCGAGTTTCGGAGCACTTGGGGAAAGAAGCGCTCGAATGTCCCGCATCGGAGGTTGGCCGAAGAAGCGGCTGTATTCGCGATTGAATTGTGTGGGACTCTCGTAGCCGACTTCAAAAGCCGCGCTGGCGGCATCAAGACCATTGTTCAGCATCAGGCTCCGCGCTGACTGAAGCCGGAGCTGTTTCTGATACTGAAGCGGACTCATCGAAGTCAGCATCCGAAAATGATGGTGCAGCGTGGATACGCCCATGCTGGCAAGCTGTGCGAGTTCTTCCACGAGCAAAGGCTTGGCATAGTTTGCTGTGACCCACGCAATCGCTTTTGCCGTCCGGTGGCTTTGATCTCCGAGTGTTGCTACTGCGCGCAAGCGTGCTCCTTCCGGTCCCCGCAGAATCCGGTAGATGATTTCGCGCTGAATCAGGCCACTGAGAAAAGGAATGTCCTGCGGGCTATCCAGCAAGTCCATCAGGCGGCAGCATGCGTTCAGGAATTCCGGCGTGGTCTCGCCGATTGACATAGCGGGACTGTCAGACGGCGCCTCCGCGACATGAATTTCCTCAAGGCCGAGCAACTCCCGGACCATGGACATGTCCAATTTGAGCGACAGTACGAGACAGGGAACCTTCTCGGTTGCCTCGGCCACCCAGCTCACGATCGGCAAATCGACCGCAGTCAGGAGGAAGCGCGACTCGTCGTAGATGAAGCTCGTCCGGCCCAAGTTCACCTGCTTGCGGCCCTGAGCGACCACGATGACGCCCGGATGGTAGGTTGCCCGGCACGGAGGAGTAGGGGCAGTCCGCCGGTGGAGGCTAACGCCGGGAATCTCCGTTATCCGATTCTCTTCCTTGCCAATTACGGAGGCAATCTTGCGCGCCAGCTCGGCGCGCAACTCGCGGGCCAGGTTTGCTTTCAGAGTGGCGTTTTCTTTGGTGTTTTTCATGTTAGCGATCTGTACAGTCCGCTTCTAAAGATAGCCGCCCAAGCTGCCGCTGCGCCACTGATTTTTCCCTGACAAGAGAAATAGGCAATAAGTAGGCAGGATTGGGCTACCGCTTCTTCGTGATCTGCTCCTAATGTCGAAATGGGTGAAGCAGCTAAGCAAGGAGAACGGCATGAAGAAGCGCGCTCTGGGAAAAAGCGGGCTGGAAGTCTCGACTCTGGGTCTCGGCTGCATGGGGCTGAGCTATGGCTACGGTCCGGCGATCGAAAAGCAGCAAGGCATAACTTTGATCCGAACAGCAGTCGAACGCGGTGTGACATTCTTCGATACGGCGGAATCGTACGGCCCATTCACGAACGAAGTGCTCGTAGGCGAGGCACTCGCCCCGTATCGCGAACGTGTCGTGATTGCGACGAAGTTCGGTTTCGACATCGCTCCCGACGGGCAGCGAACAGGCGGACTCAACAGCCGACCAGATCATATCAGGCAGGTTGCGGAAGCATCACTCAAACGTCTCAAGACCGACGTCATCGATCTCTTCTACCAGCACCGCGTGGATCCAGACGTGCCGATCGAGGAGGTCGCGGGTGCAGTCAAGGATTTGATTCAGGCGGGAAAGGTCAAGCACTTCGGACTTTCTGAAGCCGGAGCAGGCACCATTCGTCGGGCACACGCGACTCAGCCTGTCACCGCAGTCCAGAGCGAGTATTCGATATGGACGAGAGACCCTGAACCAGAAGTGCTTCCCACCTGCGAGGAATTGGGGATCGGTTTTGTTCCCTGGAGCCCGCTTGGACAAGGATTCTTGACGGGGAAGATTGATGCCTCAACGAAGTTCGAAAGCACAGACTTCCGAGCATTATTTCCCCGGTTTACCGAGAAGGCTCGTAGCGCGAACTTGGCAGTGGTAGATCTTCTGAATCAGATCGCCCAGCGAAAGAAGGCTACTCCCGCGCAAATCGCACTGGCGTGGCTGCTCGCGCAGAAGTCTTGGATCGTTCCGATTCCAGGAACAACGAAGATTCATCGATTAGAGGAGAACATCGGCTCCGCTTCGCTCAAACTGACGTCGGGGGATCTTAAAGAGATCAATGCGGCGGCTTCCAAGATTCCAATTCAGGGCGAGCGCCTTCCTGAATCCATTCTGCGAATGTCTTACCGCTAAGGTGCCGTTTCAATGACGGCCTTGCAGAAGGAACCACAATGAGAATCTTTGCAGCGATTGCGATCTCGCTCTGCATGCTGGCGTCAAGTGCGCAGAGCCAGACTCCTAAGGATGTGGGAGCGATAAGGATCATGCGGAGTGGCTCGCAACCCTCACGGCAGGGATCGGCTGAGAACTTTACCGGGTCCGTCCGCGTCGATCATCTGTTTCAGGCGAACGCTCCGGCGCGTGCGGCCGGCTCCCTCGTCACGTTTGAGCCCGGTGCGCGGACCGCGTGGCACACACACCCGCTCGGACAAATCCTGATCGTGACGGCGGGCACGGGGCGCGTGCAGCGATTGGGCGATCCCATAGAGGAAATCCGGCAAGGGGACGTGGTCTGGATCCCGCCCGGCCAGAAGCACTGGCATGGGGCTGCGCCGAACAGTTCGATGGCGCACATCGCCATCGTGGAACATCTCGATGGCAAGGCTGTCGATTGGATGGAGAAGGTCAGCGACGCGCAGTATGGCGCGCCGCTTCGCGCTCAGAGAGCGAGCACCGATGCCGGCGCGAAGCCCCGGCCGTCTCAAGGACCGATTGGCGACTTTGCCCCGAAGCTGGCCGAATTGACTGACAACGTGCTGTACGGAGACGTCTGGGAGCGCCCGGAGTTGTCGAAGCGTGACCGAAGCCTGGTGACTGTGGCGGCGCTGATTGCCTTGAACCATCCAGAACAGCTCCGATCTCACCTCATCCGGGCGCGCGAAAATGGCGTGACGCAGGAGGAGTTGATCGAGACCATCACTCACTTGGCCTTTTACTGTGGCTGGCCGAACGCGGTAAACGCGATCACAGTTGCCAAGGAGGTTTTCGAGAAGAAATGAATTACGAAGGGCAACGCAGGAGAAACCATGCATACGAAGGAATTTGAAAAGAGCAACCTCGAACTACCGGCCCTCAGGATTACCGGGACAAATTCCATGAGCAGGACATATCGGAAGTCTCTCATCGCGCTCGCGCTGGTTGCTGCCTGTTCTTTGTCTTTAGCGAGTGCACAGGAGACCAACAAGAGCAAGCCAGAGCAGGCGGCAACGTCCCCGACAACGACAAAGGTCATTAATCTCTGGCCCGGTGTCGCGCCCGGGTCCGAGCAATGGAAACGGCCGGAGACCAATCTTGGCTCCGATGGCATGGAGACAACTGTCAACGTAAGCACGCCGACACTGACCGTATACCTGCCGGACCCGTCCACTGCGACAGGCACCGCGGTCATCATCGCCCCCGGCGGCGGCTTCATTGGGTTGTCAATCAACTCCGAAGGTCACGATGTTGCGAAGTGGCTCGTGGCCCGTGGCTTCGCGGCCATCGTTTTGAAGTACCGGACGGTTCAAATCGAAGGCAAGGATGCCACGCAACTGGGCCAGTCCGCCCGCGCAGCTTTCATGGCTCAGATGAGCAACCACGCCCAAATCGACGAGGACGGTAAGTACGGCGTTGCCGACGGCATCCAGGCTGTGAAAGTGGTTCGCGCGCACGCCGCCGAATGGGGCATCTCTCCGGATCGTATCGTCTTCTCGGGATTCTCCGCTGGCGGGATGATCACTGATTTCACGGCCATACAGACGGATGCGAGCGCGCGCCCGAACTACGCGGCTCCTATTTACGGCGCTCCTATCTCGCACGTGCCGCCGATACCGCAAGGACTGCCGCCCTTCTTCATGGCGATGGCTCAAGACGACAATCTTGCCGGCACCTACATCGTCGCCTTCTACGACGCACTTAAAGCGGCCGGATACAAACCCGAATTTCACATCTATAGCTCCGGCAGTCATGGCTGGGGCATGCGCAAACAAGGTAAAACCAGTGACCACTGGATCGACGAGTTCTACTACTGGATGGAAGCGCAAGGACTCACGCGTCCGCTCAAGTAACCCGTAACATAGCGCAGGAGAAACCATGCAGAAGCAGGAACCTGAAAGGATCAACCCGGAATTTCCGGACATAGGGATCGCGGAGACAAATTTCATGAGCAGGAAGCGTCGGAAATCTATCATCACGCTCTCGCTGATGGCGGCGTTCCTTTTCACTTCCGCGAATGCACAAGAAACCCAAAAGAGTAAACCTGATCCGTTGATGCTCCAGGAGCAAGGCAGCTTCGCTGTCGGCGGGTCAGTGACCACTGCTCCCGGTACTTTCGACCCCATCAAGCAGGGCGCGTTCAACCCCGCCGGAACCGATTCCGCGGGGCAGACTTTACATGGCGACCACGCTTACGTCTTCTATCAGGTCCCGGTAAATGCCAGAAAACTTCCGCTAGTCTTCTGGCACGGCCACGGGCAGTCCGCCAAGACATGGGAGACCACACCGGACGGGCGGGAAGGGTTTCAGAACATCTTCCTCCGCCGCCGCTTCCCGGTGTACCTGATCGATCAGCCGCGCCGTGGCCGCGCGGCGCGCGGCGCGCAGCCAGTCGCCATCACGGCCACACCCGACGAGCAACTCTGGTTCGGCATCTTCCGGCTCGGCGCTTGGCCGGACTTCTATCCTGGCGTGCAGTTCTCGCGCGACCCAGAGGCGCTCAACCAGTTCTTCCGGCAGATGGTTCCCAACTCCGGCCCGTACGACGTGCAGGTGAATACGGAGGCCCTTTCGGCACTGTTCAACAAGATCGGGCCGGGCATTCTCGTTACGCACTCACAGAGCGGCGGGCTAGGCTGGCGCACGGCCATCAAGAACAGGAATGTCCGCGCCATCGTCTCCTTTGAGCCTGGCTTCGACTTTCCTTTCCCCGAGGGAGATGTGCCCCCGTCCATGACGCTCGGCGGCAGAGCGCTGAGCGCCATCACAGTGTCTCAGTCGGAGTTCATGCTGCTCACGAAGATACCGATCGTCATCTATTACGGCGACAACATCCCCGACAAGCAGAGCGTGAATCCAGGCCAGGAGCAATGGCGTATCTTCTTCGAAATGGCCAAGAGGTGGCGTGATGTCGTGAACCGCCACGGCGGAGATGTCACCGTTGTGCACCTGCCCGAGATCGGTATCCGGGGCAACACGCATTTCCCGATGTCGGACCTGAACAACGTCCAGATTGCGGATCAGCTGTCGAAGTTCCTTTCAGAAAAAAAGCTGGACTAATCCGCTGCCAAAACCATCGCGGCGCTTCTACTTCACTTGTTTTGCGCGTCAAGGAAAGTCGCTGGGGTTGGGTAGTTTCCCCATCACGGGCAAACCGGAAGTAATGCCTCCGGGTTGGCAGATTGCTCCCGATAAACGCGCTTGTATAGACCGGTCTGGCCAACTTCAAGGTGGTCAGACACTGGAAGTTGCCCTCAGGAGTTTGGGACTGGCGTGGCTACTCATTGCCAGCTTATATTTGTTCGCGTGTTGAACATGATTCCTTTCTTGCGCTTGGCACGAGCAATATGGCGGGTCCTCGTGCTGAGCCTTCTAGTCGGCGTGGCTTCTCAATCTGCCGCGGGGCAGCAAGCTCGCAGTCCGTCTGCGGGGGAACCTCCAGCTTGTACGACGGGTGGGCCGCTGCCGATGAACTGGACGGAGGAACAGGACCATCAGAACATGATGGAGCAGCTCGGCATCAAGGCCCTTCGCCCAGGTCCGAGCGGCGACGACAAAGCAACTAACCACGCCAATTACGATGAATCCAAGGCCAATCCCTTTCCGGACTTGCCTGACGCGCTGACGCTCAAGAGTGGCAAGAAGGTGACGACGGCCGCAGAGTGGTGGCAGCAGCGACGTACGGAAATCGTCGAAGATTTTGAGCGCGAAGTGCTCGGCCGTGTCCCGCCCCATGTGCCCAAAGTAACGTGGACGGTCACGAGTACCGTCAACTCGAAGGCCGGCGTCTTCCCCATAATCGAAAAACAACTCGTCGGACACGTGGATAATTCGTCGTGTCCGTCGATCAGCGTGGACATCCAGATGACGCTGGTCACGCCGGGCAATGCGAGTGGTCCGGTGCCCGTCATGATGATGTTCGGCAGTAAGGCCTTCCTGCAGCGCATGGCCGAGATGTTCGCCAAACGACCTGAGCTGAAGGCGATGATGGGGACCGATCCGCCGGCTTTCGAGCAATTGATCGCGCACGGCTGGGGTTACGCGTTCATCGACCCAGGTAGCGTGCAAGCAGACAATGGCGCGGGCCTCACGCGCGGCATCATTGGCCTGACAAACAAGGGCCAGCCGCGCAAACCGGACGATTGGGGTGCGCTGCGGGCGTGGGCCTGGGGCGCCTCGCGCGGTCTCGACTATCTCGAAACCGACAAGGCAGTGGATGCAAAGCGCGCCGGCATCGAAGGCGTCTCGCGGTTTGGGAAGGCCGCGCTCGTAACCATGGCGTTTGATCCGCGCTTTGCCGTCGTGCTGGTCGGTTCCTCCGGGGAAGGCGGCGCGAAACCGCACCGGCGCAATTTCGGCGAGGCGGTGGAGAACCTCACTGGCTCGGGAGAATACCACTGGATGGCTGGAAACTTCCTGAAGTTCGGCGCGGCCGAGGCTTCGTTTGGGAGCAAGAATGCCGGCGACCTGCCGGTCGACTCCAATGAATTGATTGCGCTGTGCGCACCGCGGCTGACCTTCATCAGCTACGGCATCCCGGAGAAGGGCGATGCGAAGTGGCTGGACCAGCAGGGCAGCTACATGGCAACCGTGGCCGCGGGGCCCGTGTTCCGTCTGCTCGGCGCGAAGGACCTGGGAGTTACGGACGACTATCACTCCGCGAAAATGCCGCCGGTCCATGTTGGACTTCTCGAAGGCCAGTTGGCATGGCGGCAACATGATGGGGGCCACACCGACGCTCCGAACTGGAAGTACTTTATTCCGTGGGCGGACAGATTCCTGAATTATCACGCAGCCGTTTGGCAACTTCCTGCCGATCAGCCGGTGTTCCGGACGGATGCGAACTCGTTGGTCGCCCATTCCCAACTACTCGCGAAGGCAAAGCAAGGCCAAACCGACCTCTATTTCGAGGGCGACTCAATTGCGCGGCGCTGGGGCGCCACCGACTATCCGGAGCTGCTGGCCAATTGGAAACAGAATTTCTTTGGTTGGAACGCGGCGGATTTTGGATGGGGCGCCGATCATACACAGAATATTCTCTGGCGACTGGAGAACGGCGAACTCGACGGAGTGAATCCCAATGTCGTCGTTTTACTTGCCGGCACAAATAACGTCGGTAGTATGCCGGTGCATGATGATGCCGATGTAAGGGCAGAAGATGTCACGCGGGGCCTTCAGGCGATTGTGCGAGTGATCCAGAGCAAGGCGCCCGCGGCGACGATCATTGTGACCGGGCTCTTCCCACGAAACGATAACATGAGCTTCATGCCCATCATTGACCGGATCAACGGCAATCTCTCAAAAATCGCCAACGGTCAGAAGATCCGGTATTTGAACATCAACGACAAACTCGCCGATAAGGACGGCAGACTCTTCGAGGGGATGATGAACGCCGGGGATAAGCTGCATCCGACCGTCAAGGCGTATCAGATTTGGGCCGACGCATTGAAACCGGTCCTCACCGAATTGCTGGGCCCTCCCGCCGCCGCGGATCTCGCCCCGCCGCCCACGGGCGATCCCAGCGCACCGCGCTGACGGCTCTGAATGACTGCGCGCAGCGACTCTTCGCCTGGGCATACACACGGAGCCTTCGCTGTTCACAATTCCCTATTTTTCGGGAGGAGCAGCTCCACCGCTCGGTGGTTCGACGGAGGATTTTGATTCGGATGCCGGCTCAACCATGCCGGCCCGCTCCAAGGAGCGCAAATATTCGGGGCGGGTGTGCCGGTAATGCTCGGCGGAAATTTTCCCGTCCAGCCAGGCGGTGTCCATGGGATAAACGAGGGGATCGAAGATCACAAGATAAAAGTGCCATAGCAGGATCGAGAAGGTCGCAAGCAACGCTTCATACCAGTGCACGGCGGTGGAGGCATCGGTAATCCACTTCGGAAAATGGCGCAGAGAAAAGCTATTGAACCACAGGAAAAAACCGGAGACGCCCATTACAGCCGTGCCCCAGAGAAACGCCCAGTATTCCAGTTTCTCGGCGTAATTGAATTTTGCGAATCGCGGTTCCTCTTTACGCAGGCCGAGATTGAAAAGCAAAACGCCGACCAGGTCCGTCGCGTCCTTGAACTTCGGCATCATGGCGGAGAGAAATGCGCGATCGCGGCGGTTCACCGCCAAATGCACGAAGTGATACAACGTCGCGGCGATCAGGACGACGGCCGCAGTGCGGTGCAATTGGCCGCGGAATGCTTCATGTTTTCCCCAAAGTAGAAACGGCGCCGACCACCAACTGTCCGGATATTTGAGCGCGAATCCGGTGAAGACAAGGGTCGGAAAACTGAGCATCACGCCCCAGTGCGCGATGCGAAACCACAAATTCATGCGCACGACTTGCTGGCCGGAATCCACCCTCGCCGCGCGCCGCTTCGCTTTCGCAAACAGGTCCAGCAGATTGTGAAAGACCATGAAGCCCAGG
>JBGPIX010000005.1:0-41804 GCA_041485085.1 Candidatus Acidiferrum sp. | reverse complement strand
TGTTGACGTCTTGCACCTGTCCGTAGAGACAGTTCACGAAATCCCTTTCGCCAACTATTGAAAGTCAGACGTAGGCAGCACTGCGCTGGGAGCTTCCCGTGTGCGGACGCGCGGGAAGTACTATTGGTCAAGGAGCAGGAACCCGTGGCCAGACGTCAACCCAAGGTTCACACTCAACTCGGCCGGGCGGCAGTCCAGATCTTTGGTGCCAATGATCGCATCAACCAGATCCTTATCGAACATCTTGACCCTGCCGCCTGGAGAGCCAAACCGCCCGGCAAGGCTCGTACCGTTGCGGCGATCTTTACGCACATGCACAATGTCCGCACCAAGTGGGTCAGGCTTACAGCTCCGCACCTGAAGGTTCCGCGACAACTCAACCGCGCGAACTGCACCCCGCAGCAGGCCCGTGCGGGATTAGCGGAGAGCGCCGCTCGCTGCGCGGAGATGCTCGCTGAAGCGCTCGGCGGTAGTGGGGGCCGCGTCGAGAAATTTCGCCGAGACGACTGGGCTCGGCCTTGGCCGGTTGGCGTGGAAATGCTGTGCTACATGCTTTCTCACGAAGCCCACCATCGCGGGCAAGTGTGTATGCTCGCGCATCAGCTGGGATTCCCGTTGCCGATCAAGGTGACGTCCGGGATCTGGAATTGGGAAAAGCTGTGGAAAGAATGCGGGTCGCCTGGAGGCCTCGGTTGCGATTCTTGAGGGAACGCTCAAGGGCACATGCCGCCGGGGAAGCTAGTGTCTGCCACCCGCCAGAAAACAGCTTTTAGTGTTAGGGTCGGCCCACCCAATGAAAAAGAAGAAAGAACAATGGGAAGAAGAAGCTAAAGACCACTTCATCGCCGACTTAAAGGCCCAAGGCCGAGGCGACTGGATCGTGTCAGACAGCGATGTCGTCGTTGATAAGCAAACTAACCGCAATTTCGACTACCAATTACAGTCCGGAACTGACTTCATTGCTCTCGAAGTGTTCCGCCTTGTCGATAGCAAACAAGAGATCGAACGCCAGAAATTGTGGAGTTTGATCTCCGATTCACTTGTAAGAGAACTGCGTAAACGGGGAGTCAAAGGTTTCACCATCTTGATCCCGAATAGCTTCAATGTCCCACCTAACAAGGTTGAAAGATTCGTGGTGAAGATTGCGGACAACCTACAGAAAGCGATTGAGGAAAACCCGAATACTGATCCAATCCATGAATCCGGCTGCGAGATCAAGCGAATAGAAGACTTCCCAGATGTGAGCCTGTACTCGATTGGACCAGGCGGCGCGGTCGATCCAACTGGTAGGGCGCATGCCTTCCTAGGAAGAAAGCTGCCGAAGAAGAACAGACAACTCGATATTGAGAACCATGAGCGCGTTGTCTTGATCGTAAATTGGCTGGCGTTGGTCAGCCAGGCAAACCTGATTGAGGCCTGCGGTCGAATGGATTTCTATCAGTTCGAAAACATAGACAAGATTTATTTCGACGTTCCGCACAGCGAAGGCCGAGTCCATTTCGTCTATGACCGCAAAATCTATGCCGCACTCCAGCCAGACGGCAAGCCCCCTGAAAAGATTGAACCGTTGTTTATTTCCTGGCTGACGAACTACCTGTATCGAAAAGATTCTCAGGCATTCCTGCTAGTTCAGAAGATTACCGAACGCGAGAAATCACTTTTGTGGTTGCCCGATTATGCCCGGGAGCAGCTAGCAGCGTATGGCGAAGACTTTTTGAAACAGGATATGCAGGTTGATTTGCACTGGATCGTCGAGCATCTTCAATTCGATCCTGATCCACCGGTCCAAACCCTCGATGGAAAATTCACCAACCACCAGCGCATTAAGGGTGGAGAACACGTGCACTTCATGCACTCTGTTCAGGCGCGGCTTTGCTGGTTATTGATGCAAGTCGTCACTCGGCCATGTTTAGAGGATTACGAAAAGGTATTCGAGATCATCGAACATTTTGCAACCGAAGAGAATTTATACGTCAGACAGTATGCGACGTTCGCGCTGATGGAACTTGCTCGAAGACGATTTGCACGAACCGAGACGGGCGCTCAGTTCATGTCAGATGAATTGGCAGCGCGAACAAAAGCTCTCGGACTACGTATGGTCGAAGAGAACGCAATGTATCCGGTAGTTCTTGAATCCGTAGCAGACGTAATGCTGTTCGTGCAAGACGTTGATCATGGCACCGCACTAAAGACCGTTCAGAAACTTCTCAGCATAGAGAACTCGGAGGCCGCAGACGACATTAGTTCGATCATGATCTATTTCGCCCTGTTTCGCGAGAGCCACTTCGAGCATCTCGATCCGTTCGATTCAAAGTCTATGAAAGATTTGCTGGTGGATCGTCTAGCAAACGGGAGCGAACGGTTTCGAGCGTCGGCGATCAACCATTTCAAGAATCTACTAAGACTTAGGAGAATTCAGTTCGACACTCTGGTTCCGTACCTCGAAGCTATAATGAATGGTCAATCGAGCCGTGTCGTAAATCATCATTTCTACCAAATCGCCGCAAAAGAGGCAGCCGCCCATCCGGACGTGATAGGGCGTTTGATCGAACGGGCAGTGGTTGGAGAGTTCAAGTCACTAGACTCAGGCGGAAGAGAAGTCTGGCATCCAAGAGATTTTTCCGAGGCGTTAAATCTGATTGGACAAGCAGGACCTGAGCACAAAGAACGTGTCGTCAAGATACGAAAGTTGATGGACCCTTACAGGGAACGAGACCGCATCTATGATCTTTATGACTTCTAATTTTGAATTGAGGTGGAGCGGATATCGGCCTCACCTTGGCAAGCTGCGGAGCGCATCGACAAGCTGTATGGTTCGGCTACGCGACGTTAGGCGGTGGGTTGAACGAGGTTGATGAGGTTGCCGCAGGTGTCTTCAAAGAGGACGGCGGTGATGGGGCCGGCGCAAACTAGAAACTGCAAACTAGAAATCAGAAACTAGAAAATGGAAATCGGGGAAGAGAAATTCCCCACCTTTGCACGACTGGGTCGGGGTACACGCCAACCCACCATCCGGCTCATCGCGGCCAGTCCTGTGCGCCGTGGAGAATGCGGAGGATTTCCACTGCATCCCCTCGGAGGCGATAGACGGCAAGATACGGCAGTCCAGCGAATATGAGCTCGCGGGTTCCCGACTTGCGCCCAGGCCGGCCCCGCTCAGGAAACTCGACTAAGGCGCTCACGCGTTCATAAATGGAGAGCGCTAGGCGGCGGGCCGTGGTAGTGCTGTCATGCTCTTCGATGTAGTCGCAAATATGAGTGAGGTCGCGGGCGGCGGGCTCCGTCCAGCGGAGACGCATTAGCCGGGATACCGGCTGTCAATCAGTTTCCTGATATCCTCATGTTCGATGAGTTCGCCACGGTCGGCGGCCGCGAGCCCCTTCTCGACTTCCTGGACGAACCATTCGTCGTAGTTGACCATGCGTTCCACGGCTTCAACGACCAGCGACTCGCTATCGCGGCCCTGCTGAGTGGCAAGGCTGGTGAGCTTTGCTTGAAGGTCGGGCTTCAGACGCACTTCCATGGCTCCAGCTTAGGGATTGCAGAGAATGGTGTCAATAACCTACTGTGGTCAGCGCACAGCGCGTTCAAAATTCCAGGATAAGCTAGCAGGAAGAGAGCGCGATGGTGAAGAAACTGAAGCCGGTGCATTTGGGAGAAATTCTGCGCGAGGAGTTCATGACCCTACTGGGATTGAGTATGAACAAGATGGCAATGGCTGCAGGCGTGGCCGTGTGCGCAGTGGTTGTGACGGCTGGGGCACAGAATCAAGGTGAGGCACGGAAAACGAGGGCGGTACATGAGGCTCCGCCTTATTGGGCGTATGCGGTTAATCCGGAGAGTGGGGCAGCGGATGCGGAGGCCAAAGTGGTTGACGAGACTCCGATCCACGTGACGGGGAGTGCGGCAGCATTCACGCGCGCGCAAATTGGCGATCTGTATCATGCGCCGGACTGGCATCCCGCTGGGCATCCCACAATGCCTGGTGTCGTAGCGGACGGAAGAAAACCGGAGGTCTACGCTTGCGGCTACTGCCACTTGCCAAATGGACAAGGGCGTCCTGAAAATTCGAGTCTGGCGGGGCTGCCTGCGGATTACATCGTGGAGCAGATGGCGGAGTTTAAGCGCGGACTGCGCAAGAGCTCAGAACCCAGGCACAAGCCGACTGCCACGATGATCGCGTATGAAACCAAGGCGAGGGATGAGGAGATACAAGCCGCCGCCGCGTACTTCTCTGGATTAAAGGCAAAACGGTGGATCCGCGTGGTGGAAACCAAGACCGTTCCGAAGACGCACGTGGCGGGGTGGATGCTGGTGGCCTCGGATGCGGGCGAGATGGAGCCGATCGGGCAACGCATTATCGAGACGCCGGAAAACCTGGAACAGACGGAGTTGCGGAACGACGCATCGGGATTCATCGCGTACGTGCCGGTGGGGAGCATCAAGAAAGGGAAGACGCTGGTCACGACAGGAGGTGCGGGGAAGACGATTCCGTGCGCGGCTTGCCATGGCGCGGACCTGAAGGGCATGGGGAATGTGCCGTCGATCGCGGGGCGTTCGCCGAGCTATATCGTGCGGCAACTCTATGACATGCAAAGCGGGGCGCGCGCCGGGGCAAAGACGCAATTAATGAAGGCGCCGGTCGCAAACTTGACCGTAGGGGATATGGTGTCGATTGCGGCGTACGCGGCTTCGTTACGACCGTAATTCAAGATTGAGACTGTTGATTTTAGACGTCGCAGAGGTCGGTGGCTTCGCGGAGAGATGTGAGCGGGTCGCGGGTGGGTACGAACTCGTGGGCGACGTAGCCGCGGTAGTTGGTGGCGGCGATGCCGCGCATGACGCCATCCCACTGGACTTCCTGAGTGGCGTCGAGTTCGTGGCGGCCAGGAACGCCGCCAGTGTGGAAGTGGCCGAACCAATCGATGTTTTTCTGGATGGTGCGGACGAGGTCGCCTTCCATGATTTGCATGTGATAAATGTCGAAGAGGAGCTTGACGCGAGGCGAGTTGACGGCCTGGACGACTTGCACGCCCCAGGCGGAGTGGTCGCACATGTAGTCGTGGTGGTCGACCTTGCTGTTGAGCAGCTCGATGCAGATGTTGACGCCGTGGTCCTCGGCGATTTTTTTGACGCGGTTGAGGCCGATGATGGTGTTCTTGGCGCCTTCTTCGTCGGACATGCCGTCGCGATTCCCAGAGAAAGTGATGACGTTGACGACGCCGGCTTTCGCCGCGATCGGAATATTTTTCCGAAAAGCCTCTTCAATCTTGGCGTGATTCTCGATGCGGTTCATGGCGTGGGGAATGTCGCCGCCGCCGGCGTAACCCATGGCGCAAACCAAACCATAACGAGCGGGGACATCCCATTCGTCGGGATTGAGCAGGTCGATGGCTTTCAAGCCGATCTCGGCGGAGTAGGCGCAGAGCTTGTCGAGCGGAATCTTCTGATAACACCAGCGAGAGACGGATTGGCGGATATTGCCCTTGCGCTTTACGGGAGCGCCTCCTTCGGACCATGCAAGAGGAGGGAGAGAAGCCATGGTGGCTCCTGAAAGAACGGTTTTGATGACGTTGCGGCGCGATAGTTTAGACATGTTAGTCAGGCAGAGTGTACCGAAGAAAAGGCGGATGGGGGAGAGAAAATTATTTTTTCGGGAGCTTGGGGCTTTGCGTTGGCGAGGTCGCGCCGGTTTTTGGGAGTTCGACGCGCCAAATGTCTTTTTCGGCTTGGAGCCCGAAGACGCCGACTTGATTGGATTCGGAGGTGCCGACCTGGCCGATCCAGACAACGCGGAAGCGGGCTTTGCGCCAGAGGCGGCGGACTTCGATGGTTTGGCCGGGGGTGGTTAAGAAGCCGATGCCGTCGAGACGTGCGCCATCCTGGCTGAGATCGACGGTGTAGGCGCTCTGGGCAAAAGGATGGCCCTTGGGGTCGGTGCCTTTGACGATGACGCGAAGAGTCTTGGGAACGCGGGGTTTCTTACGGCTTTTCTTCCAAAAGTCGGAGATGGGCTGCTTGAAGGCGAGGCCGACACGAATTTCGCGATCGGAGTAGCGGTCGACGTAGGCAACGCGGACTTCCTGCTCCTGGCGGCTGCTCTTGTGGATGAGGAAAACGGTGTCGCCAAGCTCAAGTTTGGCTTTCAGGGTGATGAGGGCGCCGCTGGAATTGACGAGGATCGTTTCGGTGTCTTCATGGAAGGCACCGCCTTTGTCAGCAAAACCGTAAATGACCACGGGCACGCGAAGAGGGATGCGCTCGCTGGAGCGGGGAATTTTCTTTGCTGGGGTAGATGGAAAGGGATTGGCATAAGTCGCGGGAGTTTTTTGCGGAGGGCGAGGATCGTCGAGCGGGGCGACTTCCATGGCCTCCTGAGGGATGCCTTGCTGGGGGCCGTGCTCGCGGCACTTGAATTCCCAAGTCTGCTGGAGGATTTGTTCGAGGGATTCCTCGCGGTTGGAAAGAGTGACCCAAGAGTCGCTGTCTCCCTTGGGGCACCTGAGGCGAATGGCAAAGTTCCTAGGCATGAGAGTTCCCTACGCAATTTGATGATACCTGCTGGGCGGGGGGAGGCGGTTGCCCGATCAAGGGTTGTTCGTCGAAAAGTAACCGGACTGACGGGCAGGGAAGGACACTTACGATTGCCACTTCAGGAAAACAGCGGCGAGGGGCGGGAGAGTAAGGACCAAAGAATAGGGGCGGCCCTGGGCCGGCTGATCGGCGGCTTGCTGGCCGCCTTGATTGCCTGCGTTTGAACCGCCGTAGTGAGCGGCGTCGGTGTTCATGATTTCGTGGTAAAAACCGGAGTTGGGGACGCCAAGGCGGTAGCCTCCGCGGAGAACCGGCGTGGCATTGATGATGGCGACGATGAGGTCTTCGGGATTTTTGCCGCGGCGGAGGAAGGAAAGAACGCTGTTGTCGGAGTCGTTGGCGTCAATCCATTCGAAACCGTGCCAGTCAAATTCGACCTGATGGAGGGCGGGTTCGGCGGCGTAAAGACGATTGAGATCGCCGACGAGGCGCTGGATGCCGCGGTGGGAATCCCATTGGAGCAAGTGCCAGTCAAGGCTAGAGGCTTCATACCATTCATTGCGCTGGGCGAATTCCTGGCCCATGAAGAGGAGTTTCTTGCCGGGATGCGCGTATTGATAGGCGTAGAGCAGACGGAGGTTGGCGAACTGCTGCCAGAGGTCGCCGGGCATTTTGTGGAGAAGAGAATTTTTTCCGTGAACGACTTCGTCGTGAGAGAAGGGAAGCAGGAAGTTTTCGGTAAAGGCGTAAAGGAGTGAGAAGGTGAGTTTGTTGTGCTCGTATTTGCGGTGAACGGGATCGTGGGAGAAATATTTCAGGGTGTCGTTCATCCAGCCCATGTTCCATTTGAAGCTGAAGCCGAGGCCGCCGAGATAAGTGGGGCGAGAGACGGCGGGCCAGGAAGTAGATTCCTCGGCGATGGTGAGGACGCCGGGGAATTTGCCGTGAGCGACTTCGTTCATGCGCTTGATGAAATCGATGGCGTGGAGATTTTCGCGGCCGCCGAATTGATTGGGAACCCATTCGCCGTCTTTGCGGGAATAATCGAGATAAAGCATGGAGGCGACGGCGTCCACTCGGAGGCCGTCGATGTGGTATTTGTCGAGCCAGAAGAGGGCGTTCGAAATCAGATAGTTTTGGACTTCGTTGCGGCCGTAGTTATAGACGAGGGTGCCCCAGTCGGGATGGGCGCCCTGGCGCGGGTCAGAATGTTCGTAGAGGTGGGTGCCGTCGAACTGCGAAAGTCCGTGAGTGTCGCGCGGGAAATGCGCAGGAGTCCAATCGAGAAGGACGCCGATGCCGGCCTGGTGGCAGCGATCCACAAATTCCATGAACTCGGCAGGAGTGCCGAAGCGGCTGGTGGCGGAGAAATAACCGAGAGTCTGGTAGCCCCAAGAGCCGTCGAAGGGATGCTCCATGATGGGGAGCAGTTCGATGTGGGTGTAGCCGAGATCCTTGACGTAGGGGATGAGCTGGTCGCCGAGTTCGCGGTAGTTGAGCCAGCGATCGTGATCCTCGGGGACGCGGCGCCACGAGCCTAAATGGACTTCATAGATGGAGACGGGTGAGTCGAACCAGTTTTTGTGCGCGCGGTGCGCGATCCAGTCCGCATCTTTCCATTTGTGGTGATCGAGACTTGCGACGACGGAACCGGTATTAGGGCGGAGCTCGGAACGGAAGGCGTAGGGATCGGCTTTGAGCGGAATGATGTTGCCGCTCGGGCCTACGATTTCATATTTGTAGATGGCGCCTTCGTTGAGGTCGGGGACAAAGATTTCCCAGAGGCCGGAGGAGCCGCGTGCGCGCATGGGATGGATGCGGCCGTCCCAACCATTGAAATCGCCCACGACGCTGACGCGTTTTGCGCTGGGGGCCCAAACGGCGAAATGAACGCCGCGGACGCCTTCGAGGGTGATTACATGGGCGCCTAATTTTTCGTAGGTGTCGTAGTGCCGGCCTTCGCCCATGAGGTACAGATCAAATTCACTGAGCACGATGGGAAAGGCATAAGGATCAAAAATTTCGAAGGGATCGCCGGAATGCGTGCGTCCCTGAATCTTATAACTGCCTGCCGCCGGCGGAGCGGATTGGTTGGAAGGCCAGGTGGCTTCGAAGAAGCCTTCGGGGCGAAGCTTCACGGCATCGGTGACTTTCGCGGGGGAAAGCTTGGCGCCTTCAATAGCGGGAGGCCGCAAGGAGATGCAGGCTTCGGCGGCCCAAGGAAGGAAGAAGCGGACAGTCCAGTTACCATCGACGGGATGCGGGCCGAGCAGGGCGAAGGGATCGGCGTGTCGAGCAGCAAGGACGGCGTCGATCTGCGCACTCAGTCGCGGATCGCGGGGGGCGATCGGCGTCGTGTGCTGCATGACTGGGCGCTGCTCGGACAAGTCGGTGTCTCCGCAAACTAGCAAACGAGGGATTGGCAGACAAGCTTAGCCCGAATGCCGCTCCACGTCCTCTGAATTCTAGGGCGTTTGCCGTAAAATTCCAAACGCCCCCAGGTGCAGAGGTTTTCGCTTCCTGAGTTTGCTACACAAGGAGAAGTATGGACAGGTTGGCTTATTTTTTCCTGGCAGATTTAAGACGAGAAACTTTGCGGTTGCACAATTTCACTTCGCGCTCTATATCGCGGATCGCGTCGGGCGAGATTCCGATGAATTCCACACCCACGCCAACACCGGGGAGGCAGTATCGCACCTCACAGCGCGTAGCGATCTGGGCTCCCGAGAGCGCGAGGCAAAATCTTAGATTCAAGACTGCCCCCTCTGGAAAATTCCGGACGGTGCTGATGAACATTCCTTGGCGGCTGACATCCGGCGGCCGAGTGGCAAGCTCCTCCGTGCGGCCTTCGTAATTGACGGAAATATTGGCGATGGTGTAGATGCGCGGGTAGAGACGGGCTTCGGCGCGGCCACGAGCATGATTGTTCGAGATCATTCGTTCACAACTCCTTGTTCGACAAGAGGCAGTAGCTGTGGGCGAAGAGGCTCGATGCTTGCGCGCCGATCACCGCAGAAGGGACAAAACAGGAAGGCCGGAGAAAGTTCACGCTGACAGGCGAGACAAGTGAGCGCGGTGATCGGCTCGAGGGGGACGACGCGCCGCACCTCTTCGAGAGAAGTGAGTCCTTGCAGAGCATGCTCGAGAGCATATTCGTGCATGAACTTCATACCATTAGCTCGGGCGAGCGCGCGGATGGCATCCGTTCGTCCGGTCTCGTGAATTACGGAGCGAACGGCATCGTCGAGAACGAGGATCTCGTAGATACCGATGCGGCCCTTGTAGCCGGTGAGATCGCAGTCGTCGCAACCGTTGGGGGTGAATCGAACGGCGGGTGGGGTAGTGACTCCAGCTTGGAGGAACTGCGAGGTGTACTCCGGGGTCACGGGGACCTGCTTGCGACAGGAACAAAGACGGCGGATGAGGCGCTGGGCAATGATGCCGGTCATGGAAGCGGCGATTTGAAAGCCGGGAACGCCGAGATCGAGCAATCGAGTGACGGCGGAGATGCTGTCATTGGTGTGGAGGGTGGAGAGCACGAGGTGGCCCGTTTGAGCCGACTTCAGAGCAATTTCCGCGGTCTCTTGGTCGCGGATTTCACCGATCATAATAATGTTGGGATCCTGGCGGAGAATGGAGCGCAGGCTGGTTGCGAAGGTGAGTCCGGCTTTGGTGTTGACCTGCACCTGATTGAGACCAGCGATGGCGTACTCGACGGGATCTTCCACGGTGATGATGTTGACGGAAGGCTTGCGAAGAACGTTCAGACAGGAATAAAGGGTGGTGCTCTTGCCGGACCCCGTGGGCCCAGTGACTAGAATCATGCCCTGGGGCAGCGAGAGCATACTTCTTAAATGATCGGCGACGGGAGGTGGAAAACCAAGAGTGGAGAAATCCTGCAAAGGTGCATCGGTCCCAAGCAGGCGCATGACGACTTTCTCACCGTATTGCGTGGGGAGAGTGGAGATGCGCAGGTCAATACGGGAATCGCCGATTTTCACCAGGAAGCGGCCGTCCTGCGGGGCACGGCGTTCAGAGATATCCATGTCGGAGAGGATCTTGATGCGCGAGGTGATGGAGTTCTGGTGCGCTTTGGGGACGCGAAGGTGTTCCCGCAAGATGCCATCGACGCGAAAGCGAATGGAGGTGTCGTTGGGCTGAGGCTCGACGTGTATGTCGCTGGCCCTTTTTGCGGCGGCGGCTTGAATCATGGAGGCCACGATTTGAACGGCGGGAGTGGTCTTGGATTTCTGGTTCAGCTCAGCTTGCATTTCACGCATGGCTTCGACATTGCGTTGCTGATCGCTATAGGAGATGAATTCCATGCGTTGATCGGAGACAGGAGCCGAGGAGGTTGAACCGGGAAGAACGGGTTCGAGTTCTGAGAAGCCGTAATGTTTGGTTATGGCGGTCTGAATCTCATTGCGGAATCCCAGTCGAGGAACAATCTGCAGGCCGGTTTTGAAACGCACTTCATCGAGGATTTGGAGGTTTTGCGGCTCAGCCATAACCACAACGAGGGTGGATTCCTCGAGTCCCAGAGGCAAGACAGCACAACGTTTGGCCATCGCGAAAGGGATGAGCTTGAGTGCGTCGGGATCGACTTTTACGCGCATGCAGTCCAAGTAAGGAATGGAAGAAACTTCGGCGAGCGCCGAAATGAGGTCAATTTTGGCGATCATGCCGCGTTGGAGCAGCAATTCACCGAGATGAATGAATTTGCCTTGCTGATCCAGGAGTGCTTTGTTGAGGTCGGCCGCGGAGAGATGGCCGCGTTCCCGAAGGACTTCCCCCAACCGCTTTTTTTTCATGGCCTCACGCTCACGCCCGGGCGATTCGAGTAAGCCGGGGAATGGATTCAAGCGGAAGGGGGGTAACTGCAGCTTAAGAATATCTCAATGCGGAGGCCATAACGCACTATTTGTTTCTTTGGTTACTTCCAGGCAAGGACAGCAAGGATTTCTGGAATGCAGTGTTTCGAGGTGGAAAGAATACGATCGGCGGAAGTCTGTGAGCAGGATGGGCTAGACTAGACCGCTCGTTCGATGGAAAGAGCCAGTTGAGGGAGGCGCGAGCCAAAAACTATGAGAATTTTTGCCAAGTTGTGGATCTATTGGTATTTTCTTGGCGCCATTTCGTTAGCGCCACTGGGAGTAATGGCACAGGACCGTTCGCAGGGGCGGTCGATGGTGATATCGCGAGGAGGAATTGTGGCGGCGGAATCGCCCCTGGCGGCGCAGGCGGGGGCGAGAATACTGGAGCACGGCGGAAACGCGGTGGATGCGGCGATTGCAACCAACGCGATGATGGGCGTGGTCGAACCGATGATGAATGGGATTGGCGGGGACCTGTTTGCGATCGTGTACGACGCGAAGGCGAACAAGCTGTATGGGTTGAATGCGAGCGGATGGGCGCCAAAGGGATTGACGATCGAGTATTTGCAGAAGCAGGGAATTCGCAGCATGCCGCAGCAGGGAGTGAATGCGATCACGGTGCCGGGTGTAGTAGATGGCTGGCAGAAGCTGGCGGACAAGTTTGGGAGAAAGAAGCTGGCGGAGGATCTGGCAGCGGCGATTCGAACGGCGCGGGACGGATTTCCCGTGCCGGAATGGACGGCAGCTTATTGGGCTGGGGAAGTGGATTACCTGCGAACCGATGAGACGGCGGCGAAGACGTATCTTCCAGGGGACCGTGCGCCAAAAATGGGTGAGATGTTTCGCAATCCGGATCTGGCATGGTCCCTCGAACAGATTGCTCAGCATGGCAAGGAAGCCTTTTACAAAGGCGAAATAGCCGCAAAGATTCTGGAATCGATGAAGCGGCACAACGGGCCGATGACGGCGCAAGACCTGGCCGAATTCTCCAGCGAATTTGTGGAGCCGATTTCCACTACGTATCGCGATTGGACGATTTACGAACTGCCTCCCAACGTGCAGGGAATTGCGGCGCTGGAAATGCTGAACATCATGGAGACGTTTCCGCTGGGGCAGAAGGATTGGGGCTTTGGCTCGACGAGAGCGCTGCACGCCATGATCGAGGCGAAAAAGTTGGCGTATGCCGACCTTGCGAAATACATCGGCGAGCCGAGGAAGCAGAAATTGCCAGTGGCGACACTCCTTTCGAAAGAGTGGGCCGCGCAAAGAGCCAAGTTGATTGATGGAGACAAGGCTAATTGCGAGGCGGCGGCCGGGGAGATGCCGGTTGGGAACGACACGACGTACCTGAGCGTCGTTGACCGCGACGGAAACATGGTGTCGCTCATCCAGAGCAACTATGAGGCGTTTGGATCGGGACTCGTTGCCGCTGGAACAGGGTTCGCGCTTCACGATCGAGGTGGGCTGTTCAGCATGGATCCGAGTTCACCAAATGCGCTGGCAGGAAGAAAAAGACCGTTGCATACGATTATTCCGGCGTTCGCGCAAAAAGGTGATGTTCGTGTGGCGTTTGGGATTATGGGCGGCTGGAACCAGTCGCAGGCGCACGCCCAGTTTGTGGCGAATATGGTGGACTTCAAAATGAATATTCAAGCGGCGCTGGAGGCGCCGCGGTTCAGCAAGCACACATTCAGCGGGTGCGACGTGATGATGGAGAACCGCTTCGCGCAGAATGTGCGGAATGAGTTGACGAGCAAAGGCCACAAGATTGAGGTGAAAGGGGCATACTCCAGCGGTATGGGCGGAGGACAGGCGGTCTTGAGGGATTTTGCGGCGGGGGTGAACTACGGGGCTTCGGACCCCCGGAAAGACGGTCAGGCGATAGCGGAGCTGCCGTTTGAATAGGGCCGAAAGGCGGATTTTAAGGGGGAACATGCCAGTCGTGACAGTGCAAAAGAGTTCCCTCCGGGGTGGTTGGAGGGGAAGAATTCTGCCTCACGAAGCAGCAATGGCCGGTCGGCCAGTTCGTAAGGCATTGTAAATAAGCAGCTTACTGTAGGCAGGGTTGGTCGATAGATTGCACCTGTACCAATGGCCAGGGACCGCCGCCCGCAGCCACGCGACCTGGATGTGGAGATCCCAATGGGGTATGCCCGGGTGGGCTTGACTGTGGCACGGTGCATCGCGACTATTGCCCTCATGCTTTTCCTCACGACCCAGAGCCAAGCGCAAACCGTGGATGTTTCCGGGCGCTACCAGTGTTTGCAGGCCAAAGTTCAGGGCAAAGTGATTCCGTGCAAGGCGGCGCCGCTGACTCTAAAGAATGACGGACGTTTTGAACTACGCGGCTGGGAAGGAAGCTACATGGTGACTGGTGGATGGGTGGAGCTTTCCGATTCCCTGATCAAGACGCGCGCGAAGATCGAGCCGGGACACAAGATCGTATTGCGCTACTACGGGAAGCACGGGCTGGTGGAAATGACGTATGAGCGACGGGTTGTGGATATGGGGAAAACGGCACTGAGCTGATCGCGGTTAGTCCGGGCTGACGGGAAAGATCGAGAAATTCTTCGCTGCATCATTCCTCAAAGGAATAAACAACAATCCCTTTTTTCAGTGAGCCTCGGGCTGCCATCCCCGACCTCGCAAGACTTGGCCGGCCGTCGCGCCGGTCAATTTTCCACGATCGTATTCGACTTGGCCATTCACGATGGTGAAGTCTATGCCATCGGAGAGCTGATCGGGTTTGGTGAAGCTGGCATGGTCGATGATGGTTGCTGGGTCGAAGATGGTGATGTCGGCAAAGTAGCCGGGTTTTAGTAGTCCACGGCTCTCGAGGTGTTCGCGCTGAGCGGGGAGAGAAGTGATCTTGCGAATCGCGGCTTCGAGTGACATTAGATGTTCGTCGCGGACGTAGTGGCCGAGGAATCGCGGCATGGAGCCCATCGCGCGAGGATGAGTGTGCGGTTCGTAGGTGGGGCCGTCGAGTGACATTTCTCCGGCGTCGAGGCCGATGCTGGTCCATGGTTGGCTCAAGCCAGTGCGGACGTCTTCTTCGCTGGCCATGAAATAGATCGCGCCGGTTTGCGCCTGGTCCGCCACGACGAAATCCATGAGGGTGTCTTCGGGTGATTTCTTCCAGGCCTTGGCAACGTCATCGAGGGTTTTTCCAGCAAATTGTTTTAGGTCCGGATTCTCAGCGGAAGAGATGAGCACGCCTGCGGCACCGCCACAATCGTAAAGAAGATTTTCCCAGTCGGAATGATCGCCGGCGAGGTCCTTCTTGATGCGCGCGCGAATGGCGGGGTCTTTCAAGCGCTCCAGCAACTTCTGCGCTCCGCCATCGGCGACCCACGGCGGCAGCGCTGAAGCAAGGGCCGTCGCGCCAGCAGTATAAGGGTACATGTCCGCGGCGATGTCGAGACCCGAGTCACGCGCCAGTTGGATGGCCGCGACGATATTCTTCATGCTGCCCCAGCGGGGCTTGCCACTGACTTTCAGATGAAAAACCTCTACGGGCAGATTCGCTTCGCGGCCGATGCGGATGGCTTCGGCAAGCGCTGGCATTTCCGAAGCGCCTTCGCTGCGCATGTGCGTGGCGTAGAGACCGCCGTATTTAGAGGCGACTTGCGCGAGCGCAATTAGTTCGTCGGTCTTCGCATAGATATCCGGGGGATAGATAAGGGCGCTGGAGACGCCTAGTGCGCCATCCGTCATGGCTTGCTCGACGAGAGATTTCATCTGCTCGAGCTCGGCGGCGGTTGGAGCACGGTCGTCGTCGCCAATCACAGCTTCGCGAACCTGCGCGGAGCCGACGTATGTGCCGATGTTGAGCGGTGTGCCTTGCTTTTCGAGGCGGCGGAAATAGCCGTCCAGAGTGGCCCAATCGACGGTGAGTTTGTACTGATCGAGAAATGCTTTTTGCGGGGCGATAGTCTTTTCGTTTTGCGGAGCGATGGAGCCGCCTTCGCCGGTGATTTCCGTAGTGATGCCTTGGGAGAGCTTGCTCAGCGAACGATTGTCGAGGAGGAGAGAGACCTCGGACTGTCCGAGCATGTCAATGAAGCCCGGGGCGACGATGCGCCCCTTGGCATCGATTTCATGCTTGGCATGGGCTTCGCGCAAATTGCCGATGAAAGCAAGACGATCGCCGTTGATGGCAATGTCGGCGACATACCAGGGATTTCCGGTGCCGTCGATGATGTGCCCGTTGCGGATGATGAGATCGTATTCGCCCACGTTTGGCGAGGCGTCCAAGTTGGCGTCGTAGGCGGCAGCAGCGATTTCGCCAAGCGCCTGCCCGGCGACTTCCTGCGCGGCGTCCGGATCAAGGGTCAGTGAGACGTGGTTGACGTACGCCGCGAAGGCAAGTTTCTTTCCGTCTTTGGTGATTACGTAGCCAGCCAGGCCCTTGCCGTTGAGCATCATCTTGTTGTTGAGTTTGTCTTCGGAGCCGAAGGTGCCGGTCTTGGCGAAGACGTGACCGGCGCCCGGAGAGTTGGTTTGTATTTTCGCGAGTGTGCCGTCTTTGCCGAGGATGGGCAGGCCTTTGAAGAAGACGTCATAGTCGGGCCGCGTGGACCAATAAATCATGTAGTGGGCGATGAAGTCAGGACTAAAGAGGTCGGCCCAATCGCCGCCCGCACCATCGCCTTGCGCGGCCCCGGAGAGATCGAGCTTGGCTTCCTGCAAAAAGGTCCGCTCCGTTTTAAACCCGGCGTGGAGCGGATCCTTCATGTCTTTGGCGACAAGCAGACCCAGGAGGTAAGGACCCATACCGGCGTGGACATTCTGGCTGACTTTGAGCGTAATTTTGATTTCCTCGGAGAGCGGCGGGGAAATATGTTCAGCGAGTTGATTCTCGGCGGTGTAGAACAGCTGGTACGGCGTGAAGTCGGTCACGGGGGCAGCGGCTTTGGACTTGATGATGATGCCCGCGGACTTCAGCAAATCGCCAAGCACGGCGGTGGTGAACTTCGTCGGCGATGGGACCGCAAAAGCGGCGGTCTGCGGCTCCGTGCCAACCGGGATGCTGCCAGAGAGAGCGACGGTTAGGGAGCCATCGGGAGCGGGGAGAGGATCGGAAGCGCTGAAGGAGAGCTTTGATTTTGGTTCTCCGGTAATGACGTTGTTCACAAATCGGAGATAGGAATTTTGCGGAGAAACCGTGAGCTGTACCGCATCGCCGGGTTTGCTTCCGGGCTTGCCCACTAGGTCGATGACGTTGTCGTTGACCATGATGGAGGACATCACGACGCCCGTGCCGCCTTCGCGTTCCGAGTCGGGCATGAGGCTTGTGTCCACGTACACGTGGCCTTCGATCTTGCGAAGGCCTTTGGATTTGATCTGCGAAACGAATTCCCGGATGACCGCGAGAGGATCGCCAGGAAGCGCCGGCCCGTTATATGAGTGGTCTTGATCCACGAAAGCGAGAGTGCCATCGGGCTGAATGCGATTCGAAAGATTGGGATCGCCGCTGGCGACGAGGATGAGGTCGCCCTTGAGTGTGCCGTGCTTGTCGATGGGCCCGGTGCGGTAGACGCGCGTATGGAAACGGTAATCGGCCCCGAGCTTGGCAAGGAGGGCGCCTTCGGTGAGTGTTTTCGTTGTCGAGGCGGGGACGAACAACTTGTCGGCATTCAGCGCGTAGATGACTTTGCCGGAGTCGAGCGAATAGAACTCGATGCCGAAATTGGCGTGAGCAAATTCGGGGCGGCTCATGACTTTTTGAATGCGTTGAGATAGGGAAGTTTCTGATTGCGCGCGCACCGTCGGGACTTGGAGAGCGAATAAGAGCAGGAGAAGCAGGATGCTGAAAAGAGGCAGGACGGACGGTTTATTATTCAACGCACAACCCTCCAAGAAATATATGGGCTTGCACGGCAGTTTTGCTTTTCGTTCGGCTATCTAACCACCTGTTCACGACGGACATGATAGCTGAGTCTAGGTGAGGCGAGGAATTGAATACTAGTGGCAGCGAGATTTCGCCATGACGTGTCAAAGAGGCCGGACTCGTCTCAGGTGTTATACCAGCGAACTCCTCTACGCTGTTCTTCGGCGATTTCTTTGGCCAAAGCGAGCGTTTGTGTGCGGCGATACTGGCCGACGGCGGAGAGGATGGCATTCATCAAGGCGATGGGGGCGGCATAGGAAGCGCCGAAGGAAGTCGATTCGATGGAGGCCAGGAAAATTTCGTCACACTCGCGTGCCAAGGGGGAAACATAAGTGTCAGAGATGCCGACGCAATAAGCGCCGCGAACGCGCGCTTGCTGGGCCCCTTCGACGGTCTGGCGAAGACCGCGGCGGAAGCTGATAGCGATCACCAAGTCCTGCTTGTTGACGGAGCGCACCAGGTGCAAGATTCTGCCAGCGGAAGTAGCGACGAAAATCGGCAGACCCAGCAAACTGAGCTGATATTCGAGGTAGTGCGCGAGCTGAACCGCCAGATCGCCGGCGACCACAACAATGCGGCGCGCTTCGTAAAAACGTTTTGCCAGTGCGACGAGGCGCTGGGCGTCAAGGCTGTTTTTCAGGCCCTGCAGGTTTTTCAAGTCCTGCTCGAGAGAGTCGCGCACGTGCGAAGGCATGCTTCCATCTCCACCGCCGGACTGCATGGTATCCAGCGAGGTCGCGTAGGCGAGGGAGAGTTCGTGCAAATGACGCTGGAACTCACGGTAGCTGCCGAATCCGAGGCCACGGACGATGCGGACGATCGTTGCGGGATCAGTCTGAAGGCGCGCGGCCATGGCACGCACGCTGAGGAGCACGTATTCACGCGGGTGTTCCAGGATCGGCCTGATAATTTCCTGGCGCTTGATGCTGAGGTGATCGATGCGCTCAGCGAGATTCGGCGTAGTGGCCTTCGAAGGGGCCTCTTTGCGTTTCATCACGCGAGAGAATTGCCTAATTCCGGCTGCGTGTCAACCTGGCACGCGCGCAGCAATTAAGAAATCAAGACTAAAACGATTAAGTGCTATTTCTTCGAGGCAGCCGCTTTGTTCTCGAGTCCCGGCGCGACGATTGGCTGAAGGAACGGCATCATGGCGCGAAGTTTCGGGCCGAGATGCTCGATGGGATGTTGCTGCTCGCGCTGGCGCGTGGCCAGGAAGTTCGGGCAGCCTTTTTCATTTTCTTCGATCCAAGCCTTCGCGAAACTGCCGTTGCGGATCTCTGCAAGAATCTTGCGCATCTCCTCCCGCGTTTGCTTGGTGATGATGCGCGGTCCGGCGGAATAATCGCCATGCTCGGCAGTATCGCTGACGGAGTAGCGCATGTAGCTGAGGCCACCTCTATAAATCAGGTCAACGATGAGCTTGAGCTCGTGGAGGCACTCGAAGTAAGCAACCTCGGGCTGGTAGCCGGCTTCCGTCAGCGTCTCAAAGCCCGCTTTGATCAATTCACTCACGCCGCCGCAAAGTACGGCTTGTTCGCCAAAGAGATCCGTTTCCGTTTCCTCAGTGAAGGTGGTTTCCAGAACGCCTGCTCGCGTGCAACCAAGTCCCTTGGCGTATGCGAGAGCAAGCGCCTTCGCGGTGCCGCTGGCGTCCTGTTCGACGGCCAGGAGCGCGGGTGTTCCGCCACCTTCGGTGAAGACTTCGCGAACGCGATGGCCTGGAGCTTTCGGAGCGATCATGGAGACATCGACACCGGCCGGCGGCTTGATGGTGCCGAAGCGGATGTTGAAGCCGTGCGCAAACATCAAGGTCTTGCCGGGCTTGAGATTTGGTTCGATGGCGTCGCGGTATAACTTGGGCTGCTTGGTGTCCGGAACGAGAATCATGATGACGTCCGCCCAGGCGGCAGCTTCCGCAGGCGAGTTGACCGTCAAGCCGGCCTTTTCCGCTTTGGCGCGCGAGGCGCTTCCTTCGTGGAGGCCGACGCGGACGGAGACGCCACTATCGCGGAGATTGAGGGCGTGGGCGTGACCCTGCGAACCGTAGCCAATGATGGCGACTTTCTTTGCCTGGATGAGTGAGATGTCCGCGGAATTGTCGTAGTAAAGATTTGCCATTTGCTTCCTCTCGTGACCGGTTTGCGGTCGAAAGACTAATTGATTCGGAAATACTTTCGACGCCTGCACGCTGGCGCCAGCACTTCAAGCGGACAGACAAGAATGTCCGTCCTACTTTGACTTCACTTCCAATGCTTCGGGCGATTCAGCAGGAACAGTCGGCGGTTGCAACAAATCGCCGCCGCGGGTCATGGAGATCCTGCCGGTGCGAGCCATTTCAAGCACGCCGAAAGGCCGAAGCACTTCGAGCAGGCCATCGATTTTGTCGACGGTGCCGGAAACCTCGATGATCAGCGATTCGGGAGCGACATCCACGACGCGCGCGCGGAACACCTTGATCAATTCCATCAGGTGGGGACGGTTCTGCTGATCGGCGGAAACCTTGATCAGGGCCAGATCCCGCTCGAGGAGCGCGCGAGTGGAAATATTTTCCGCGAGCAGCACATCGACGAGCTTTTCGAGGCTGGCTTCGAGGCGGTGCGCGCCTCGTTCATCGGTGTGCGCCACGATGGTCATGCGGGCGACAGCTTCATTCTCCGTTGGACCGACCGTGAGCGAATCGATGTTGATGGCCAAGCGCCGCGCCAGGGAAGAGACGCGATTGAGGACGCCGGGCTTGTTTTCGACATAGGCGACAAGTGTTTGCATGTTTTCTCTCGATTTCTCCTATAGCTCGGTCGCCGTTTCGACGAGTGGATTGTTGGGGCGGCGAATCATGTCATTTAAAGAAGCGCCGGCGGCAACCATGGGATAGACGGAATCTTCCTGCTCGACGCGGAAGTCGATCAGCACGGTTTCGGCGGATTCGCGCGCGGAACGGATGGTAGGCACCACTTCAGCTCGTTTGGTGATGCGCTCGCCGCGGATGCCAAAGGCGTTGGCCAGGGCCGCAAAATCCGGCGCCACAAGTGGAGTGGCGACGTAACGCTTGTCGTAGAAGAATTCCTGCCACTGGCGGACCATGCCGAGATAGCCGTTATTGATGATGGCGATCTTGATGTTGATCTTTTCCTGGACGATGGTGGCCAGTTCGCTCATGGTCATCTGGAATCCGCCATCGCCGACGACGACCCAGACTTCCGAGTCGGGCTTCGCGAATTTCGCGCCGATTGCGGCAGGAAGAGCGAAACCCATGGTGCCAAGTCCGCCGGAGGTAATCAACGTGCGCGGGCGATTGTGGTGGTAATACTGTGCTTCCCACATTTGATGCTGGCCGACGTCCGTGACGATGATGGCTTCGCCTCGAGTTTCTTTCCAGAGGTCGTTGATGACGTGTGCGGCGTAGAGGTGGCCGCTATCGGGCAGGCTCTGAATGTCGCGAACCGCTGAATCGCCCTTCAGTTCGGTGATGTGGCGAATCCAAACGGTGTGATCGCGGGTTTCGATGTGTGGCGTGAGCCGTTCGAGTACTTCGCGCGCATCACCAACGAGAGCGGCGTCAACTTGCACATTTTTGTTGATTTCGGCGCGGTCAATCTCAATGTGGATCTTGCGGGCGCTCTTGGCGTAAGTGCGCAGATCGCCGGTGACGCGGTCGTCGAACCGCATGCCGACGGCAATGAGGAGATCGGCTTCCTGAATGGCATTGTTCACCCAGGCTTCGCCGTGCATGCCCATCATGCCGAGGTTCAGCGGGTCATTGGCAGGGAAGCAGCCGATGCCCAGCAGCGTCATCGCGACGGGATAATTTCCAGCGCGGACGAATTGCTCAAAAGCGCGCATCGCTCCGGAAACCATGATGCCGTGGCCTGCGAGGATAATAGGCCGCTTCGCGGTGTTCAACATTTCGACGGCGCGGTCAAATTCAGCCTGATCGTGATTGTGGCGCACGCGCTTGGGCGGAAGTTTAGGCGCTGACGCTTCCCAGTTGAATTCGGCGGAAGCTTGTTGCGCGTCTTTGGTGATGTCGACAAGCACTGGGCCGGGGCGCCCGCTATTGGCGATCAGGAAGGCTTCGCGAATGGTGCGCGCAATGTCTTCTGCTCTTGAAACCACCACGTTGTGCTTGGTGATGGGCATGGTAATGCCCGTGATGTCGATTTCCTGAAACGCATCGGAGCCCAGGACTTTGCTGCTGACCTGGCCGGTGATGCAGACCACCGGAGAAGAGTCCAGCATGGCCGTGGCGATGCCCGTAACCATGTTTGTTGCACCCGGTCCGGATGTGGCCATGGCGACACCGATTCCACCGCTGGCGCGAGCGTAGCCATCGGCCATGTGCGTCGCGCCCTGCTCGTGGCGCACGAGGACGTGGTGCAGTTTCGATTTGCCGAGCGCGTCATACACCGGAAGGATGGCGCCGCCGGGATAGCCGAAGAGGTCGCGCACGCCGAGACGCGTGAGCGACTCGCAAAGGATTTCCGCACCGGTGAGCTTCATAGAGTCCTCGCTTCAGGTGATCGCAAAGCGGTCGACGCGTTCGGGACAGGTTGAGCGCTTCCCGAAAAGGAAGCAGGCAGGGCGGTGACCGCTCCAAGAGCAGCAGAAGAAACCAGGAAAGCGTACTTCGCCATGACGCCGCTTGCGAAGCGCGGTGCAGGCGCCTTCCAAGTAGCTAGACGCTTCTGGATGTCAGCAGCGCTCAGTTCCACATTCAATTGCCTATTGGGAATGTCGAAGTCGATCATATCGCCATCCGAGATGGCTGCGATCGGGCCGCCGTTGGCGGCTTCGGGAGCAAGGTGTCCAGCCATGAGCCCGTGAGTCGCACCGGAGAAACGGCCATCGGTGAGGAGAGCGACGGAATCGCCAAGACCAGCGCCAACGAGAGCGGCGGTAACGGCTAGCATTTCACGCATGCCTGGGCCGCCCTTTGGCCCCTCGTAGCGAATCACGACTACATCACCGGCCTTGATGGTGTTGTTCTCGACGGCGGCAAAAGCTGCTTCTTCATTGTCGAACACGCGGGCGGGACCGCGGAAATTCTGTATATTGTGGCCGGCAACTTTTATAACGCATCCCTCCGGAGCGAGATTACCCTTGAGGATAACGAGTCCGCCGGTCGGCTTGAGTGGCGCGTCGATCTTGCGGACAACCTCTTGCCCGGGCGTTTCCTTGGCAGCGGCCGCTTCTTCGGCGAGGGTGCGCCCGGTGACGGTGATGCAATCGCCGCGGAGCAATCCAGCTTCAACGAGGCGCTTTGCGACGAGCGCAGTGCCGCCTGCGGCGTAGAGATCGGTTGCGACAAATCGTCCTCCGGGTTTGAGGTCCGCAATAATAGGGACTTTGGAGCTGACGCGATCAAAATCGTCAATGGAAAGCGAGAGCTTCGCTTCGTTGGCGATAGCGAGCAAGTGCAGCACGGAATTTGTCGAGCCGCCGGTTGCGGCGACACCAGCGATGGCATTCTCGATTGCGGCTTTGGTGATGATTTTCGATGGAGTGACATCGCGGCGAAGAAGATCTAGGACCATTTCGCCTGCACGCTTACCGGCGTTTGCTTTTGCGGCATTCGTTGCCGGAACGCTGGAGAGGCCCATGGGAGCGATCCCTAGAAACTCGCAGACTAAGGCCATCGTGTTCGCGGTGAATTGTCCCCCGCACGCGCCGGCGCCGGGGCATGCCGCGACTTCCAGGGACTTGAGCTGAGCGTCGGTCATTCCGCCGTGTGAGTGTTTGCCGATGCCTTCGTAGACATCTTGAATCGTGACGGAGTGACCCTCGAACTGGCCGGGAGCAATCGAACCGCCATAGAGAATGAGCCCGGGAATATTCAAGCGCGCCAAGGCCATGATGCCGCCAGGAATGGTCTTGTCGCAGCCGACGAGAACAACAAAAGCATCGAAGAGATTGCCCCGTGTGACGAGCTCAATCGAATCGGCGATGACTTCGCGGCTGACCAACGACGCGCGCATGCCTTCCGTGCCCATGGTGATGCCATCGGAAATAGAGACGGTGTTGAACTCCAGAGGAGTTCCACCGGCGGCGCGAATGCCTTCCTTCACATGCTGGGCGAGTTCACGGAGGTGATAGTTGCAGGGACCAATTTCGATCCACGTATTGGCCACGCCGATGAGCGGCTTCTCGAAGTCCTCATCCTGGAGGCCGCAGGCTCGAAGCATCGATCGTGCCCCGGAGCGGTTTGCTCCGTCGGTTAGCGCCCGGCTGCGCGGTTTAAGCGATGAGTCATTCACTGCAGAGTCCCTTCGATGGTCGTCAACTGCTGCCATCCTGAAATTGCAAACCAAAAAAAGTAAGGCCATCATCCAGATTTGAATGATGGCCCGAAAGCTTCCGGTGATGCTGTGCTAGGCCGCCATCATCCGCCTGTTGTTCCCCTCAGGGGAACGGGAATAATTCGTACAACAATTGAGTATACGATTCGGGTCGTATTTTCCTTCGCGAGTATCGAAGCGTTTGTGATGGCGAGGCGAAGCATAAGTGTTCGCCATCAAACTAGCAGGATGAGGCAGGGAAGTCAATGAGTCAAATTAATAGTTATGTTAAATCAAATAAATCTGGCTTATGCAACTCGCTTGGCAGTGCGAAGCTTCCGTCGTTCTCGACGAAGACGCGCCGCGGAAAAACTAAGCTTGCGGGCATCTTCCTGGCCATCTCAACATCTAACCAACATACGTTTCTGTCATCGGGGGCGGAGGAAGTCAAAGGAGACGGTGTGACGGAAGGCACAGGTGTGCTGGTCATTGGTGGCGGGCCGGCGGGATTAGCGACGGCCATCGCCGCGCAAATGAAGGGTTTTGACGTAACCGTCGTGGACGGCGCGAAGCCTCCCATAGACAAAGCATGTGGTGAAGGGCTGATGCCGGGTACCGTGGCAGCGTTGCGCGCGCTGGGCGTGGCGATTGGTCCGCGCGAAGGGCAGGCGCTGCGGGGAGTCTGCTTCAAGGATGCAAAGACCACTTTGGAAGCTAACTTTTCGGGTGCCAACGGTTTGGGCATACGTCGAACAGTCCTTCATCAAAAGATGGTGGAACGGGCGCAAGAGTGTGGAGTCACGCTGCTCTGGAACACACCGGTCGCGGGCTTGTCAAGGGAAGGCGCCCATCTTGGTGATAGGGTCTTGAGGGCGAGTTGGATCATTGGGGCTGATGGAGTTCACTCGCGCGTGAGGCGTTGGATTGGTTTGGGCGCGCAAGGGCTCGAAGCAACGCGGTTTGCACAGAGACAACACTTCCGTGTGAAACCCTGGACCGATTGCATGGAGATTCACTGGGGCGAGGCGGCGCAGGCCTACGTTACGCCGCTGTGCAACGGTGAGATTTGCGTTTCGCTGATTTCGCGCGACCCGCGTACGCGCCTGGGGGATGCCTGGCGAGAATTTCCCGAGTTAGCAAGCCATTTGAGGGGTGCGGAAGCCAGCAGCGCGGAGCGAGGTGCTGTGACGGTGACTCGCAGATTGCGCCAGGTCTACCGTGGTAATGTCGTGTTAACAGGAGACGCGTCCGGAAGCGTTGACGCTATCACCGGAGAAGGGCTGTGCCTGAGCTTTCATCAAGCCTTAGCTCTTGCGGAGGCACTAGCGAATGGCGGACTTGAGAATTACCAACGCGCTCACCGGCAAATTGCAAGGCGGCCGATGACCATGGGCCGGTTGCTGCTGTTGCTGGATCGATATCCGTCTTTGAGAAGGCGGGCGTTTCGCGGAATGGCCGGAGAACCGGGACTATTCGCGCGCCTACTCGCAACGCACCTGGGAGAAGCTTCTCCGAAATTTCTGGCGGCCACGAGTTTGCGCTTTGGGTGGCAGTTTCTGACCGCATGAATCAAAAGAGCAAAACATGAACTTTTTCCGAAGCCGCCTGACAACGGTGTTCTATCTCCTCGTAGCGGCGCCTATAGCGATGATGGTGCTCAGCGCCCTGCCGGAGCACGCGGCACCCCAGTCGCCTGCTCGTGAAATCGTTTTCGGCGTCGATCCGACCCAGAGCAAAGTGCACTGGACTCTTGGCAGTACGCTCCATACGGTTCATGGAACCTTTGCATTCAAGAATGGGACATTTCACCTTAACCCTGCCAGCGGCAAAGCCAACGGTGAAATCGTCGTTTACGCGACGAGTGGGGATAGCGGCAACGATTCACGCGACAAGAAAATGCACAAAGAAGTTCTCGAAAGCTCGAAATTCCAGGATGTCATTTTTCGGCCAGACCGTGTGGAAGGGAAGATTGCGCCCCAGGGCTCTTTCACGGTTCAAGTACATGGAATCTTCGTTTTGCATGGCGGCGAACACGAGTTGACTGTGCCCATCCACGCGGAACTTGCCGGGGATCATTGGACCGGCACCACCAAGTTCAGCGTGCCTTTCATTGATTGGGGACTTAAGAATCCCAGCAGTTTCTTGCTTAAGGTGAACCACGCTGTGGAGATTGAGCTGGAATTGAAAGGCAGTTTGCAGAACAGCGCCGCGCCGTAGCTTGCAGCTATTCTTCCGATTCCTGAGTGACAATATGGACGTCCACCGCCGGTGATTCGCGAAGAAAACGATGCACCGCCGACAAATAAAGGTATTTGCGCCAATCGCGAATCGCCGCGCGTCCAAAAATGACTTGTGTGATGTGTTTGGAGCGTACAAACTCCGCTACACTGTCGGCAACGCTCCGGCCTTTTAGCCGGACCACCTGGGCGCCCAGACTCTCCGCAAAACGCAGGTTGGCATTCAGGGCATTCTGATCTGTTTCTTTCCCGACCAGGTCGCGGTCCACGTGAACCACGTACAGTTCTGCATCCATGCGGCGCGCCATGCGAGCCCCTCGAGCGATCAGGTACTGTCCCGCGGGATTCGACGAGATACAGACGGCCATGCGCTCCCGCACCGCCCAATTTTTCCGGATATCCTCGGCTTCCATGTAGGATTCGAGGCTGCGGTCAACCTGTTCAGCGACCTGGCGCAAAGCGAGTTCGCGCAGAGCAATGAGATTGCCGCGGCGGAAGAAATTTTTGAGCGAACGTTCCACCTTTTCGGAGCTGTAGACGTCGCCCCGTCTCATGCGGTTTTGCAATGCTTCCGGAGTGAGATCCACCATCACGGTTTCGGTGGCGGTCAGAGGAACCCAGTCCGGAACCGTTTCGCGCACGGTAATGCCAGTAATAGAACGCACGACGGGGGCGATGCTCTCGATGTGCTGGATGTTGAGAGTGGAAACCACATCGATCTTTGCGGCCAGGATTTCCTGGACGTCTTCGTAGCGCTTGCGGTGCTTGCTTCCGGGGATATTCGTGTGGGCCAGTTCGTCGACCAGAACCACTTGGGGATGGCGCGCGATAATGGCGTCGACATCCATTTCCTCAAAGATCGTTCCTTTGTATTCGATTTTCTTTCGCGGAACGGACTCTATGTTCGTGAGGAGTTCTTCGATGCCTTTGCGGCCATGAGTCTCCACGACTCCGATTACGACGTCTTCGCCGCGGCTTCTGCGGCGGAGAGCCTCGCTTAACATGCTAAAGGTCTTGCCAACACCCGGCGCATAGCCGAGAAATAGCTTGAAGATGCCGCGTGACTTTTGCGGGGGAGAGGCGATCTCCAACCAGTCTTCCGGCTTCTTTGGCAATGATTATCTTCTCCTCGGCAAATGGCAGCCCTGCGTTAGAATAGGCAAATGCAGAGATTTCTCGCCGGCCGGACATTTGGTTTCGCAGTGTCCATCGCCATCGTCGCCGGTATCGCGTTTCTTTACCGCCAGGTGCTGCTTGTCAATCAGACTACCGTTGCTCTGACGCTGCTTCTCGCAATTCTAGCAGTTTCGGCGGTCTGGGGAATGGCTGTCTCCGTCCTCATGTCCGTGGTCGCGATGCTGGTATTCAACTATGAATTCCTCCCGCCCATCGGGACATTGACGATTGCCGATCCGCAGAATTGGGTAGCGCTCGGCGCATTTCTGGTTACCTCCATTATGGGAAGCCAGTTATCGGCGCGGATCCGGAGGCAAGCAGACGAAGCCCACAGCCGCCGGCGCGAGATCGAGCGGCTCTACAAATTTAGCCAGAAACTGCTTGGCGAAGGCAACGTCATCCAGTTGATGAATGCAATACCGAATTACGTCGTGGAGAGCTTCGAGGCGGGCGCCGCCGAGTTATTCCTTCCACAGAAGGACAAATTCTATCGATCGGGCTATGGCGCTGCCCATCTCGATGAACAGAAAATGAAGACGGCCTTCCTTCGCGACGAAATGACCATCGAACCGCAGCAAAATGTTTACTTTGTTCCTGTGCGTCTCGGCGTGAGGGCCATCGGGAGTCTTGGTATTTCCGGAGCAAGGCTATCGCGCCAGACACTCGACGCGGTCAGCAGTCTGGTGGCTATCGCCATCGAACGCGCGCGAGCCGTCGAACAACTCAGCCAGACGGAGGCCGAGCGGCAAGGCGAGCGGCTCAAGTCCGCTCTTCTGGATTCCGTCACCCACGATTTCCGCACGCCGCTGACTTCCATGAAAGCGGCGGTGACAAGCCTGCTCGGCAGCGGCGAGATGGTTGCTCCGCAAGCCCACGAATTGCTGAGCATTATCAATGAAGAGTGCGACCGGCTAAACCATCTCGTCGAAGAGGCTGCGGAGATGGCGCGGCTGGAAGCCGGGGAAATCGAACTGCATTATGCGCCGACTTCCATTGAAGAAATCATTCAGGGCGCGCTCGCGCTCTCCAAAACCTCACTGGGGGCCCGTGAAATTCTGGTGAAAGCGGCGCCAGATCTTCCGCTTGTGGAAGCAGATCTTGTCCGTGCTCAAGACATATTGGTCAAACTCATCGACAATGCCAATCTGTATTCGCCAAAAGAGCAGCCAATCATAATCACAGCCGAACTGAGCGGAGATTACATAACCACGAGCGTGGCTGATCGCGGTCCGGGCATCGACGATCTTGAGCAGGGAATGATCTTTGACAAGTTCTATCGCGGAAAAGATCAACGCTATCTCGTGCGTGGCACGGGAATGGGCTTACCGATCGCGAAAGCGCTCGTGACAGCGCACAAGGGAACCATCGGAGTGACGAGCCAGCTTGGCCATGGCTCCGTATTCTCCTTCTCACTTCCCATCGCGCGAAGAACGGAACGATCCATATGACGGACGCTTCAATCTTGGTCGCAGACGATGAGCCGCAGATTCGGCGAGTGCTGCGTTCCACCCTATCCAGCCAGGGCTACGTAATCATCGAGGCCAAGACCGGTGAGGAGGCAGTGGAGGCCGTTCGTAAGGAGAAACCTGACCTTGTACTTCTCGATGTGAACATGCCGGGCATCGGTGGAATCGAGGCATGCCGGGAGATTCGGCAATCGTCGGATGCTCCCATCATCATGCTCACAGTTCGAAACGCCGAACGGGACAAAGTTCTCGCACTGGATGCCGGAGCGGACGACTATGTCGTCAAGCCCTTTGGCATTGAAGAATTGCTGGCGCGTATTCGTGCTGCGTTGAGGCGCTACGCTCCAGGTGATGCCTTGCCCCCTTTTGTTTCGAAAGATCTAAGCCTGGATTTTGAAAGCCGGCAGTTGACGGTGCGCGGCCAGGAAGTGCATCTGACTCCGAAGGAATTCGATGTTCTGAAGCACCTGATTGCCAACCAGGGCAAGCCGCTGACCCATCGAAGATTGCTGCAATCCGTTTGGGGTCCGGATTATGGGGAAGAAACGGAAAATCTTCGAGTGGTCATCAATCAGTTGCGCAAGAAGATCGAAAGCAATCCGGCGCAGCCGAAGTACATCCGGACAGAACCGTGGGTGGGGTATCGCTTCCAACCACCGAGCACGAGTCCCGCTAAGTCATCCTCTCGAAAACTATAAAACTGGCCGGTACCGGCGGACAGCAGAATCTCTGAAAAATTGGCCGATTATTTTGAAAGTAGATGTTGTGCGTCAAGATCGAGATTCAGTTCTAGAACGTTTGTACGCGGCTCGCCCAAGACGCCAAACTGTCTTCCCTGGGTATGCTTGGTGACCAGCGCGCGCAGCTCAGTCTCGCCCACATGACGCTCGCGCGCGACTCGAAAAATCTGGAACTCGGCGGCGGCAGGAGAAATGTCAGGGTCGAGTCCTGATGCCGACGAAGTGACAAGATCAACGGGAATTGGCGAGCCCGGATTCTCAACCTTCAAGTTCTGCACATCCCCATTGATGCGGTCGAGCAAGGCTTTGTTCGTTGGGCCCAGATTCGAGCCGCCGCTGGAAGTGGGATCGTATCCGTTCCCCGTTCCTGCTGCCGACGGACGTGAATGGAAGTAGCCGGGGCCGGTGAAAGCTTGCCCGATAATCCGAGATCCCACTAGCTTGCCATTGCGCTCGATCAGTTGTCCGTTGGCCTTGCCTGGAAACAACACTTGTGAGAGGCCAGTAACAACCAGTGGATAGATCAGGCCAAACATGATCGTGGTCACCAGCGTGAACCACAAGGAGATAATGAGATTTTTTTTCATGAGCTCCTCTAGGCCAATCCCAGCCGTGTGAGCAGTATGTCAATCAGCTTGATTCCGAAGAAGGGCGCGATGACTCCGCCGACACCATAGATCAGCAAATTCCGGCGAAGCAAGGCCGCTGCTCCCAAGGGCCGATAAGTAACACCGCGCAATGCAAGAGGAATCAGCGCAATGATAATCAGGGCATTGAAGACCACTGCCGACAAGATCGCGGATTCCGGCGTGCGCAGTTGCATCACGTTCAGCACATTCAGCACGGGAAACGCACCGGCGAACATCGCCGGAATGATTGCGAAATACTTAGCCACGTCATTGGCTACCGAGAAGGTCGTGAGCGCACCTCTCGTGATGAGCAATTGCTTGCCGATTTCCACGATCTCGATGAGCTTCGTAGGGTTGGAGTCGAGATCAACCATGTTTCCCGCTTCCTTCGCCGCTTGTGTACCGGTGTTCATGGCGACGCCGACATCGGCCTGCGCCAGCGCTGGGGCGTCATTCGTGCCGTCACCCGTCATAGCCACGAGTTTGCCTTTGGCTTGTTCGCGCTTAATGAGCGCCATCTTGTCTTCCGGCTTGGCTTCAGCAAGAAAATCGTCAACACCCGCCTGGCGCGCGATTGCAGCGGCGGTCAGTGGATTATCACCGGTGATCATCATCGTGCGGATACCCATAGCCCGCAGATGGTCAAATCGCTCGCGCATACCGCCTTTAACGATGTCCGTCAGGGCGATGGCGCCGAGCACATGACGATTCCGAGTTACCAGCAAAGGCGTGCCGCCGCCATTTGAAATTTCGCGAGTGATCTGTTTGATTTCGGGAGGGACGATCTGGCCTCTCTCCGCAACGTATTTCTCGATAGCTTCCGGAGCGCCTTTGCGGATTTCGTGGCCGTCCAGATCAACGCCGGACATGCGTGTCTGCGCCGAAAACGGAATGAAATTCGGATTGTGCGGGGCCAGCTCACGGCCACGAAGCCCATACTTTTCCTTGGCAAGGACGACGATGGAGCGCCCTTCCGGCGTCTCATCCGCAAACGATGCTAGTTGCGCGGCGCTGGCCAGGTCCGACTCCGTAACATTGGGACAGCAGTGAAACGAAGTCGCCTGGCGGTTTCCAAGGGTAATCGTTCCGGTCTTGTCGAGAAGCAGGACGTCAATGTCGCCAGACGCTTCGACCGCGCGGCCCGACATGGCGATGACATTTCGCTGAATCATTCGGTCCATTCCTGCGATCCCGATCGAGGAGAGCAGTCCGCCGATTGTCGTCGGAATCAAGCAGACCAACAGGGATACCAAGACGAAGATGTTCTGCGGCGCTCCGGAATACATCGCAAAAGGCTGGAGCGTCATGACCGCCAACAAGAAAATAATCGTTAGCCCCGCGAGAAGAATATTCAAGGCAATTTCGTTTGGCGTTTTTTGCCGAGAGGCGCCTTCAACCAAGCGGATCATCCGGTCGAGGAACGTCTCCCCCGGATTGGAGGTGATGCGGACTCTGATTTCGTCGGAAAGCACCTTCGTGCCGCCGGTAACTGCCGATCGGTCGCCGCCCGATTCGCGAATGACAGGCGCGGATTCCCCGGTGATCGCTGACTCATCGACCGATGCCACGCCTTCGATGACCTCGCCGTCGCCGGGGATGAACTCTCCGGCAACAACCACAACAGTGTCTCCAGCGCGCAGCATGGAACTTGCGATCGTCTCGATCGAGCCGTCTCCGCGTAAACGGCGAGCCTCCGTCTCCGCTCGGGACTTGCGCAGCGTGTCGGCCTGCGCCTTGCCGCGTCCTTCCGCCATGGCCTCGGCGAAGTTCGCAAACACAACGGTAAACCACAGCCACAAAGTTATTTGGAGTCCCCAGCCGAAACCGCCAACATGGTGCAAATAGTCGCGCACGAGTTGAATCGTGGTCAGCAGGGCGCCGACTTCCACGACGAACATCACCGGGTTCCTGATCATCGTGCGCGGATCCAATTTGCGGAAAGAGTCCGCCATGGCTCGCCGCAGAATCTTTGAATCAGCGAGCGATATGGGTTGATGCTGAAGGTGTTCGGTCATCGCGGCCTCAGAAAACTCTCCCTGCATGCATCTGCAGGTGCTCGAGAATCGGACCCAGACTGAGCGCCGGGAAGAACGTGAGCGCACTCACAATCAGGATGGTGGAAACGAGCAAAACAGTGAACAGGGCTCCAGTAACGGGAAACGTCCCGGCGGAAGAAGGAGCGATTTTTTTCTTCACCAGGTTCCCAGCGATGGCCAGGATGGGGATATGCATGAAGAAGCGGCCCATCATCATAGCTACAGCTCCACTGGTGTTGTACCAGGTCGTGTTGCCGTTCAAGCCGCCGAAGGCGGAGCCATTGTTGCCCACCATCGAGGTATAAGCGTAGAGAATCTGTGAGAGTCCGTGCGGCCCCGGATTAGAGATGCTGGCGGTGCCAAATGGCCGCACCACGGCAACCGCGGAGAAACCGAGAATCACGAAAGTCATAATCAATATCGAGAGCATCGCCATTTGCACGTCGTAAGCTTCGATTTTTTTGCCCAGGTATTCGGGCGTTCGCCCGACCATCAGCCCGGCGATGAAGACCGCGAGGATCACGAAGACCACCACGCCATAGAGTCCGGAACCGACGCCGCCAAAGACGACCTCTCCCAGCATGATGTTGATCATCGGAACCATGCCGCCCAGCGGCGTAAACGAATCATGCTGGCTGTTGACCGCGCCGCAACTCGTATCCGACGTCACCGTGGCAAACAAAGCGGAGTTCGCGATTCCGAAGCGGACTTCTTTGCCTTCCATGTTCCCACCAGGTTGCACTGTGCTGGCCCGCTGGTCCGCGCCGCCTAATAGCGGGTTCCCTTTAGCCTCCGACCAATAAGCCGTCGTCACACCCATCAGAAACAGCGCGGCCATTGCGGCCCAGACTGCCCAGCCGTGTCGCGGCGAGCCGGTCATTCGGCCCAGCGTGTAGGTGAGGCTCGATGCGATCGCGAATATCGAAAACATCTCAATGAAGTTCGACAGCGGCGTGGGATTCTCAAAAGGGTGCGCGCTGTTGGCGCCGAAAAATCCCCCGCCATTGGTTCCCAATTCCTTGATGATTTCTTGCGAAGCGACGGGTCCTTGCGCGATCACCTGCTGGTTTACAATTTGGGTGGATGACTTTCCGTCGCTCCCAGTCACCCGTACGGTCTGCGGTTCGGTAAGCTCCACCGTCGTATACGGCTTCAGGTTCTGCGCCACGCCCTGTGAGACGAGCGCCAGCGACCCGACCAGGCAGAGCGGAAGTAGAACCCAGAGCAGACAGCGTGTCATGTCGACCCAGAAGTTCCCGAGTTTCTCGGTTTCCTTGCGCGCAAGGCCGCGAATGATCACCAGGGCCAGGACAATGCCGGTCGCCGCGGAAACAAAGTTGTGGTACGCCAGACCGGCCATCTGCGTGAAATAACTCATGGTCGATTCGCCGCTATAGTTTTGCCAGTTCGTATTCGTGGTAAAAGACGCGGCCGTATTGAAGGCCAGTGCCGGCGGCACGTTAGCCATTTTTTGCGGATTGAACGGGAACCACTGCTGCGTTCGCTGGATCAGATACAGGAGCGCCATGGAAACGCCGCTGAACAGCAGCATGGCCACGGTATATTCCGTCCAGCGCATTTCGTGTTGTTCATCCACTCCGGTTAACCGGTAAACAAGTTTTTCGATGGGGCGCAGTACGGGGTCCAAAAACGTCTTTTCCCGGCTGAATACCCGAGTCATGAAGATGCCGAGTGGCTTGGTGACCGCCAAAGTCACCCCTAGCAGAAGAAAGATTTGCAGCCAGCCATTTGCCGTCATCTTAGAACTTCTCCGGTTTCAACAGAGCTACCAACAAGTACCCTAACAACAGCACGCAGATAACAATGAGAACGACATTTTCAATCATGCCGGATCTCCATCTTATTTCAGGCGTTCGCAGCCGCGCACGTACAGAATCGCGATGGCAAAAATGAGCGCCGTTGCCGTGATGAAAATGAAATCTCGCACAGGATTCTCCACAACCACGCGATGTCAATGACCGAATCCGCCCATCGGCTTCCGTTGAATTCTGGCAAAAAGTGGCCGAACGTACGCCATCAGGCAGGAGTCACATTAGCGAGGAGAGGCTTAGGAAGCAATGAACTGTATCTAAGGATTTTGTGAAGAGCAGGTTGTTTCTAAATGACCGCGGAGGCCTTCGCACAGCCTAAACGGGAAGTCGAAGCAGGGCTTTGCACCCGCGCGCATCGGAGCGGTTCTTTAATGTTAGTTCACCACCGTGAGCCTCGGCGATCTGACGGCTGAGAACCAAGCCAATACCGGAACCGCCTTGCTTCGTCGTGAAGAACGGCACGAACAAGTTTGAAGTATTGGGAAGGCCAAGGCCCTCGTCGACGACCCAGACATCGAGTTCCGCTCCCTGCCGGGACCAGCCCACTTGAACCGTTCCGCCGGTCTCCAGCGTCGCGTCCGCGGCATTGCGAACCAGATTGATCAACAGCTGCTCCAGCTGGTCGGCGTCTGCCGAAATGACCACGTCAGGGCCTTTTAAAATGGTTACCTTTACCCGCGTCTCGAGTTTTACGCTACGGCTGATCCATTCGGACACCCTTACAGGCAATAGCTTCGGTTGTGGCAGCCGCGCCAGTTGTGCGTACGCGGCCATGAAGCGCCCCAGTGCCTCGGTGCGAGAACGAATGATGCCAAGCCCCTGGCGCAGGTCATCCAGGATGGAAACGGTGGCTTCACCCTGCAATTCAGGAGACTTGGATGCGCTCAAGAGCCCGCTCTCCAAACCTTGAGCCACGGACTGAATAGGTGCGAGAGAGTTGTTCAATTCATGCCCAAGAACGCGAATGAGCCGCTGCCACGCTTTGCGCTCCTCGTCTCGGAGCGTGCGGCTCAGGTCGCTCAGGACCACCAGTTGATGCGGCAAGCCTCCCTGGCGAAACGTACCCCGGCGTAGCCCCCACCGCCCTGAACCGCCGGGAAAAGCCAGCTCCATCGTGTGTGCGCCTTCCCCTTCCAGGCACGCTCCTAGTCCCAATTCTTCAGCAGTAAACCCCAGCAGCCGCCCTTCGGGGCGGCCTAGCAATCGCTCTCCGGCGCGATTGACAAGCCGCAATTTCGTGTCGTTGTCGAAGGTGAAGACCGCCAAGTCAATCTCCTCCATCACGGTCCGCAGCAGGGCATTGGCTTCCAATGCGCCCAGGCGCTGTTGCCGGAGGACTTCACTGAGGGCATTGACTTCAATCATCACTTCACCCATGGCGTCGTCGCTGCGGGCCCCGCGAGCGCGCATCGAAAAGTCTTCCTCGCGCAAGGCGGCCAGAAGATTCGAAAGTGTTTGCAGCGAGAAAACAACGCGATGCCGCAGGGAGAAAGCAAATCCGAGCCAGAGGGAAAGGATGAGAAAGGCGAGCGTCCAGACAGCGCCAGAAGAATAGTTGCCATGCCACAAGAGGATCATGGCAATCAGCGAACCGGGGAAACCCGCCGCTAGCGCGAGGAGCTGGATGCGGCGCTCATAGGTGATTGGCGTCATTCCAGTCCATGTTTTTGCAGTCGGCGATACATGGCGCTGCGGCTCAATCCCAGCGCCTTGGCCGCCTGGCTGACGTTTCCTTCATGGCGAGAGAGGGTGCGTTGGATGAGATAGCGCTCCACTTCGTCGAGGCTCATCTCTTCCAGCTTGGCAGCCCCGCCTGCAGGCTGCGCGCGCAAGCCGAGGTCCGCCGCGCGGACTGACGGGCCCGGCGAGAGAAGCACGCCGCGTTCCACCGCGTGATCGAGTTCCCGAACATTGCCCGGCCACGCATGTTCATGCATAGCCTTGATGGCCGCCGTGTCGAACCCGGAAATGTTCTTGCGGTAGCGCTGCGAATAGCCGTGGAGAAAATGGTGCGCAAGCAGATCGATGTCCTCGCGACGGTCGCGCAGCGGCGGGACGTGGATCTCGATGGTATTAAGGCGAAACAACAGGTCTTGACGGAACCGGCCGGCAGTAGCTTCAGCGTTAACATCGGCGTTGGTGGCCGCGAGCACTCTCACATTGACCCGCCGCGTCGTGGACGAGCCGACGCGCTCAAGATCTCCCGTTTCCAGAACGCGCAAAAGCTTTGCTTGCAGGTTGAGGGGAACGTTCGCAATTTCATCCAGAAACAACGTGCTACTGTCAGCGAGTTCGAACCGCCCCACGCGATCCGCGCGTGCATCCGTGAAGGCGCCTTTCACATGCCCGAAGAGCTCGCTTTCAAACACGCCTTCGGATAGCCCTCCAGCGTTCACGGTCACCATTGGTTTCGTCGAGCGTGCCGACAACGCATGAAGCGTTCGCGCCACAACTTCCTTGCCAGTGCCGTGTTCTCCCGTGATCAAAACGTTGGCATCCGAAGGGCCGATTTGTCCAATCAACTCCAACACCGGGGCCATCGCGGGAGATTTCGCCAAGAATGTCGGGCGCGATTCAGCGCGAAGGATGCGGTTCTCGGCTTCGAGACGCGATGCCTGTCTAAGCGCTTGCCGCAAATCGATTTGCGTCCGCAGAATCGCAAGCAAACGGGTATTTTCCCAGGGCTTCTGAACGAAATCACGCGCCCCACGCCGCATCGCCTCCACGGCCACCTCAATGCTGCTCCATGCAGTCATCACGATGACCGGCAATGTGCTGTCGAGCATTTGAATGCGCGTGAGCAGGTCAAGGCCTTCCTGACCAGATGTCGTGTCTCGCGCGTAATTCAGGTCCATCAAGACCGCGTCAAATTCCCGCGATTCAATGGCACTCAGAGCCTCTGCGGGCGAAGCTACGCCCTGTGTCTCATACCCCTCGCGCTTCAAAAGCAAGCGCAGGGCATCGCGGATGTCCGCCTGGTCGTCAGCCAAAAGAACTCGATAAGGGTGCGGGTTAGTCGTCTTCATTCGAATTGTTTTGCGAAGCTTATCCTACCGCCGCTTTTCAGGCACGGAGAGCAACGATTGAATCGCCTCATGCCGGTCAGGAGTTGACTCAGAACGCCCGTTCATACCTGCTGTGCCGCGCCGACTTGCGCGCCGGCTGTCGCGTTGTCGCCCACCACCCACCCGTCTTTCAGTTGGATGATCCGGCTTCCATACGCGGCATTTCTCTCCGAGTGGGTGACCTGGATGATGGTTGTACCGGCGTCGTTCAGCCTTTTGAATAGCTGCATGATCTCTTCGCCTTGCGCGGAATGCAGATTCCCCGTCGGCTCATCAGCCAGAATCAATTTCGGACTAAGGATCACCGCGCGTGCCACGCCCACAAGTTGTTGCTGCCCGCCGGACAGCTGGTTTGGAAAGAGGTCTTTCTTGCCGACGATGTGGAAGCGATCGAGCGCATCGCAAACCAGGCTAACGCGTTCTTTGTGCGGCACGTTCTTGTACGAGAGCGGCACTTCAAGATTTTCGAATACCGTCAAATTATCGATCAGGTGATAGCTCTGAAACACAAATCCGATGTTCGCCTTGTGCAGTTCGTTCCGTTTCTTTACATTCAGTTTGTGAACCGGCTCGCCGAGAAAGTAATAGTCCCCGCTCCACGCGCCATCCAGCATTCCGATGATGCTCAGCAGCGTGGACTTTCCCGCGCCGGATGGGCCCATGATGGTGAGAAATTCGCCGGGTTGAATATCTAGATTGATTCTCCGCAACAGATAAAATTTATTCGGACCAGCCTCCACTACTTTTTCCATGTTTCGCAGTTGTATCAAAGATTCCACATCGGCTCCTTGCGCTTCTAATGCCGAGTCGCGCTTCCATCTTATCGCATGTTTCTGCGTGACCACTTCCATCCTATTCATACCGCAAGGCGGTGATCGGGTCCACGCGCACCGCTCGCCGCGCTGGGATGTAGCATGCCGCAAGCGAGACCACCACCAAGAGCGCGTTCACTATCGCGAAAATGAGCGGGTCCCTCACCTTCACTCCATACACCATGCCTTCGAGCAATCTCGTGAGCATCAACGCCGCCGCAACACCGAGCACCACTCCGACGGCGACAAGCTTCAACCCTTCCTTTAGAACCATCCGCAGCACGTCCGTGGGCCGCGCCCCCAGCGCCATGCGCACGCCGATTTCGCGCGTGCGTTGCGACACCGCAAACGCGATGACCCCGTAAATCCCCACACTCGCCAGCACCAGCGCGAGCCCGGCAAATATGCTCAACAGCATCATCATGAAGCTTCGCAACGCCAGCGAACGCGAAAGCACTTGGTCCATGGACCGAATCGCACCCGTCGGCACTAACGGATCAGTTGCCGCCACCGCTTCTCGCAGCGCCTGGTTCAGGAGCAGTGGGTCACCCGCCGTCCGCACAACGATGCTTCGGGGGAACCAGCTCTCGAACAGCTTGGATGTTCCCAATTTCGCTTGTGCAGCGGGAACAAACGTCGTCGGCTCAGCGGGCTGATCCAGATGGCTTTTCACGTCGCCCACCACTCCCACCACTTCACAAAGAACGCCGCTGACGTAAAGATGCGTTCCAATTGAGCTCCGGTTCGAAAAATACTTGCGCGCAGCCGCTTCGTTGATGACCACGACCGCATTGGATGCTTCCGAATCGGTCTCCGCAATCCCACGGCCCTGCTTCAACGGTGTGCCAATAGTCTGAAAATAACCCGGCGTAATTTCCCTGTAGTCCATGGAGATCCATTCCGACTCCTTGGGCCCAGCAATCCTCACGCCATTGTTTCCGCCGCGCTCGAGCGGCAATCCCGCTGCAACGACACCCGCCGCAGTCACTCCCGGCAGTGCCTCGATGCGCTGCTCGACGGCGCGATAGAATTTCATGACTTCCGGAGTGGAGTTGTACTTCGACCCCGTCATCCAAAACTGCATCGTGAGAACGTGGTGCGGATCAAATCCCGGGCTTGTATTCATCAATCTCTCGAACGTGGCGATCATCAACCCCGCCCCGGTCAGCAACACGAGAGAAAGCGCAAATTCACCGATCACCAATCCTTGCCGCAGCCTTGCGCGGCCCACTCCCGCACCGGCTCTTCCGCCGCCGTCCTTGAGCGATTCGCTCAGACTGGTCTTGGTCGCATACAGCGCCGGTGCAATTCCAAACACCGCACCAGTCAAAATCGAAACCAGAAATGTGAATGCGAATATCCAGCTATCGAGTCGAATATCGCTTAAGCGCGGCAAATTGCTGGGCGCCATCGCCAGCAGAGAGCCCAAGCCCAGGTTGGCTACAACCAAACCGAGTGCTCCTCCTGCCAGAGCAATCAACATGCTTTCCGTAAGCAACTGGCGGAAGAGGCGCCAACGAGAGGCCCCCACCGCGACACGCACTGCAATTTCTCGGCCCCGTGAGCTGCCGCGCGCGAGAAACAGATTGGCCACGTTGGCGCACGCAATCAGAAGCACGAATCCAATCGCACCAAGCAGAACCAGCAGAAACGGACGCATTCCCGCGCCGATCATCGCTTGATACGGCCGGAAACTCATCACCAGCTCTTTCCCCACAAGACTGGGAAACTGGACCCGGAAATCCCTCGTGACGATATCCATCTGTGAGTGCAGTTGCTCTGTGGTCGCGCCAGGCTTCAGCCTGGCGATCACGCTGATGTTTTCTCCGCTGCCCGCCGACTTCGCCACCAGCGCCAGCGGAACCCACACGTCCGCACGAACACCCGGATTTAATTCCGAGTTCGTGCGAGGATCAAATCCCGTCGGCAATACTCCAATCACTGTATAGGCATCGCCGCTGAGCAGAATCTTTCGCCCGATGACTGATGGCTCACCGCCAAAGCGCCTCATCCACAGCTCATGACTCAGTATTGCGACGGGCTGACCTTCCCCGCGATCTTCTTCAGGAACAAATCCTCTCCCGAGGAGAGGTTGTACTCCAAAAACCTGAAAATATTCCGCTGAGGCGGGCACACCTCGGACGTGCTCCGATTCAGTCCCGGTGGCGAGATTAAATCCCACATCGGTGTACCCTGCAATATGTTCGAAGAGTTCGCCGTACTCCCGCAAATGCTCCAGCTGACTCCACGTCAAATCCATTTCATCAGAGTCTGCTCGAAAGGTTTCCGCAAGCTGCACGATGCGGTCGGGCTGAGGGAAGGGAAGCGGGCGCAGCAGCACGCCGTACACCACGGTGAAAATGGCAGTATTCGCGCCGATTCCGAGCGCCAGCGTTAAGACTGCGACGGCGGTAAACCCCGGACTCTTTACTAGAACGCGAATCGCGTAGCGCAGGTCCTGCCAGATGTTTCGCATGCCATCGCTCCTTCCAGCAGCGCTACTCGATCTGCCAACCGACACACGTCACCCGACGCGGTCCAGCACGCGCTATCTCTGTTTTTGAGGTTCCGATGCCACCACGAATCGTCGTCAGGCGCCCACTCGTGCTTCTTGCGTCTCCTCGACGATCCTGCCGTCAAACAAGTGAATTGTACGCTCGGCGAAATTCGCGTAGCGCTGGTCGTGCGTAACCATGCAAACCGTCGCGCCATTGCGGTGCAAATCGCGCAGAAGCTCCATCACCGCTTCGCCATTCTTCGAGTCCAGGTTTCCAGTCGGCTCGTCAGCCATCAGAATGAGTGGATCGCCGACCAATGCGCGAGCCACGGCGACGCGCTGTTGCTGACCGCCCGATAGTTGCGAGGGATAATGCCGCAGCCGGTGGGCCATGCCGACCCTCTCCAGCGCATGCTGTACCTTCTGCTTCCGCTCCGCCGCGCTCGTGCCGCGGTACGTCAATGGCAGCTCGACGTTTTCATACACCGTCAAGTCGCCGATCAGGTTAAACGCCTGGAAGATAAACCCAATCTCGCGGTTGCGGATCCGCGTGCGCTCGCTGATCGTCAGATTCGCCACCGGCGACCCGTTAAGCGTGTACTCGCCGCCCGTCGGTGAATCGAGGAGTCCGAGAATGGAGAGCAACGTCGACTTGCCGCAGCCCGATGGCCCGGCGATCGAGATGTACTGCCCCTTCTTGATCTCCAGGTGAATCTCGGACAAAGCGTGCGTCTCGACCTCATCCGTATAGAATACTTTCTTCACGCCTTCCATCTTGATGAGTGTTGCCGTTGCGTCCGTCATTTGCTCTCCTTCGAGTATTCGATCTCGGAAACTCTTCTTACCTGCACCCGCCCCTCGTACTCACAAACCAAAAGCTAGTCCGCGCCTATTCGTACCGAAGCGCCACAATCGGATCGATTCGCGTTGCCCGCCGTGATGGGATGTAGCACGCCGCCAGCGCCACCAGGCAAATGATCCCCAGCGATGCGGCATACACCGGCACGTCACCCGCGTGCACTCCGTAAAGCAGCGATTCGCTCAGCCGCCCCAATCCGTACGCCAGCGGCAATCCTACCAATGCACCCGTCAGCACCATCCACCCGACTTCCTTGAACACCAGCCCCCTCACGTGCCCGGCTGCTGCTCCCAGCGCCACGCGAATTCCGATTTCCCGCGTCCGCTGCACCACCAGGTACGCCAGCACTCCATAAATCCCAAGCGCCGAAAGCAGCGCCGCCAGCCCGCCAAATGCCGCAGAGAGCGTCGCAATCACTCGCTCTGCAAATAAATCTTCGTCCACGACGCGTTGCACCGTCTTCAAGTCGTACACCGGCAAGTTGGCGTCCGCACCCCGAACTGTCTCCCGCAACGAATTCGCGATTAGCAACGGATCCTGTTGGCTCCGCACGTAAAAGCTCATCCCGAAAAGTTTTCCGAATTGCGAATACGGCCGGTAAAAGTACGGCCGGTCTGCATCTCGGACATGTGACTCTTTCGCGTCTTTCACGACTCCCACGATCTCGATGTCGAACTTAATCGCGTCCCCGGAGCCCATGGCAAGGTGCACCCCGATCGGGTTTCTATTCGCAAAAAACTCCTTCGCCATGGCTTCATTGATGATCGCCACTTTCGTGCTGTTCGATAGGTCTCCCGCGTTAAATTCGCGTCCTGACAGCAGCGGTACCCGCATGGTTGAAAAATAATTCGGGCTCACCGCATCGAAATTCACATGCCGGTC
>JBGPIX010000004.1:0-41983 GCA_041485085.1 Candidatus Acidiferrum sp. | reverse complement strand
TCATTCTGAACGAGCACAGCCGGGGAGATCGGTCCTAGCTGCTTTGGAAAGCATCAGTGGTTGACCGGGAATCGCGTTGACGACAACGCAAACTCACTTGAAAGGTAAAATACCGGGGAATAGAATGAAGGCTGCCCAATGCCGCGGTCGGAGGTGACGGTCATGCGGATCCTGCCTATGCGATTTTGGTCTTTAAGGAAGACTTCCACGCAAATCTTGTTTGGGTTATTCGTTCTGGGTTTGGCCGTGCCCCTGGTAGGTCAGCAGGATTTCCTGAGTAAGCCGCCCCATCAGTGGTCGGAAGAAGATGCGCTGAAGGTTTTGAACGATTCACCGTGGGCACACTCGGTCACAACATCAACGCAGGATGCCAATTGCGGATTCAAGAATCCGGCGTTCCCGGGTGAGATGTCTCAAGAAAAGCTGGAACTGCTGGAGTTGGGGGCTCCTACGCCAGCCTCCATCCAGGTGAAGCCGGACGGGGCAGAATACTTGATTCGGTGGAACTCTGCCAAGCCGGTCCAGGCGGCCGTCCAGCGGCTAATTGCGCTCAATGAGAATTGGGCCGCGTATGGGCGGAGGTTTTGGAGAAACGATCCTTCCGATCCGCCAACCGACACTTCGCAAGGCTTCTACAACGAGAATGACATGATAACGATCTCCGTCATTTTGAAAAAACCAGGCCCTGGCGGCGCCAGCTTCGGAGACTATGCTTTTGAAGGCTCTGAGAAAGTTTTTCCTGCCAAAGGGTTTCGCGCATTCATTTGTGCGGGGCTCCGGACTGGCAACGGCGTCATTTTTGCACATGTGGTCAGCGATCTGGGCCACTTTCCCGATCACCCGGCGATCACGATGTCCTTTCCGAGCCGGGTCGAGGGAAAGCCCCTGATCACACAACCTGATGAGAAGGTTGAGTTTCGGTTTGTAATCTTGCAGCGGGTCTTCGAGACGACTTTTACGATCAATGCCAAGGATTTGCCGGACGGATCGCAAGCAGGCTTGTATATCCCAACGACAGTAACCGATCTGAAAGAAGACCCCGGCTCGCCTGTCGCAGCCAATCAATAGAACTCTTCCCCAGCCCTTGCACTGTTACTAATCGAGGCGCCGTACATCCCTTGACCTGACCGAGTCGCTAGACCTGTGGTAGTGTAAATTCCCCAAAATTGCGAAGAGGAAACGATGGCAAAACCGAAGGTCTTTGCGACTCACAGCTTGTTTGAGGCCGCGCGGCAGATTCTTCAAGAGACGTGCGAGGTGGAATACTGGGCGAAACCGGAACGTCCTCCGCGGGAAGAGGTTTTGCGGCGCGTTAAGGACAAAGAGGGGCTGGTTTGCCTGCTGACCGAAAAAGTAAACGATGAATTCCTGCGGGCGGCGCCAAAATTGCGCATTGCGGCGAACGTAGCGGTGGGATTCGACAACATCGATGTGGCTGCTTGCACGAAACGCGGTGTAGTGGCCACCAACACCCCGGGCGTGCTGGATGAAACGACGGCGGATTTTGCATGGACGCTGCTGATGGCGGTGGCGCGGCGGTTGAGCGAAGGTGAGGCTCTGGCGCGTTCGGGAAATTGGAAAAACTGGGACCTGGATCAACTGGTGGGCACGGATGTATGGGGAAAGACGCTGGGCATAGTAGGGTTCGGACGTATTGGGCGAGCGGTGGCGCGGCGCGCCAGCGGCTTTCAGATGAAAGTGATTTACACCGATGCGCAACGGGCGCCCGCGGATGTGGAGAAAACGTTGAACGCGGAGTTCCGGGACATGAATGCGTTGCTGGCGGAATCTGACTTTATCAGCGTGCACGTGCCGCTGCTGCCGGAGACACGTGGATTGTTTGACGCGCCAAAATTCTACCGCATGAAGCCGACGGCATTTTTGATCAACACCTCGCGCGGGCCGGTAGTGGATGAAGCCGCCCTGGTGGCCGCGCTGGAAGCGGGGAAAATCGCCGGCGCGGGACTCGATGTTTACGAGAACGAGCCCTTCATTCATCCCGGGCTGAAGCGCGCCAATGTGGTGCTGGCGCCGCACATTGCGTCGGCATCGTTAGAGACGCGCACGAAAATGGCGTGTATTGCAGCAGAAAACGTCGTTGCCCTGTTCACGGGCCAGCGGCCACCAAACATGTTGAATCCCGAAGTTCTCAAGGCATCGTAGCGAATTTCCAGGCAAACCTCTCATGCCGCAACTGAAACAGCTCGCCCGGCAGATTTTTCACGAAACCCTGGCAGCCATCGATATTCCCGCGACCGTGCAGCGAAAGCTCCAGCGCAAGGGAACGTTACTCAAGTGCGCTGGCGCGAAAATCGATTTGCGGGAATTCGAAAAACTGCGCGTGGTGGCAATCGGGAAAGCCGCGCATGCCATGGTGGAGGGACTTGAACTGGTGTTGGCGCCATTCTTGAGGATTGAGGGCGTGGTTTCCGCGCCGACGGCGCCACGGAGACCCGCGCCAGGAATGAAGTATTTCATCGCCGGTCATCCGACACCCAATGCGGAAAGCTGGAAGGCCGCGGAGGCGATTCTGGCGCTGCTGAAGAAATGCGATGGGAAGACGTTGGTTTTCTTTCTTCTTTCCGGAGGCGGCTCGGCCCTCGTGGAATTGCCGCTGGATCCCGCGCAGACGCTAGAGGATGTTCAGAAACTGTATCGCGCACTGGTTACCTGCGGCGCGCCGATCGAAGCAATCAATACGGTCCGGAAACATCTTTCCGCGGTGAAAGGCGGCCGGCTCACGGCAGCATCGCACCTCGCAACGAAAATCACACTGGCGGTAAGCGATGTACCGGCGGGAAAGGAATCGGCGCTGGCATCGGGTCCTACTCTGCCCGACCCCACGACGGTCGCCGATGCGAAGCGCATTATCGCTGAGTACTCGCTTCGTGAAAAGTTTTCGCCGGCTTTGCAGCACTGGCTCGACAAAACAACAGTGCCGGAGACTCCGAAAGCCGATGCCACCGCATTTCAAAATTCACATTTCTTGCTGCTGCTGGGGATGGATGATCTTTTTCATCCGGCGCACCACGCCGCGGAGGCGAAGGGATTCATCGCATGTTGTGACAACACGACCGATGACTGGCCCGTGGAGAAAGCCGCCGAGTACTTGCTGGAACAGTTGGAGGCATTGAGGAAGGCGCATGCGGGTCAACGGGTGGCGCTGATTGCGGATGGCGAGGTGAGTTCACCGGTGACCGGAAATGGAATCGGAGGCAGAAATTCAGCCTTCGTGCTGGCTTGCGTGGAAAAAATCACCGGAAAGAAAATTGCCGTGCTCAGCGCCGGAACCGATGGCATCGATGGAAACAGCCCCGCGGCCGGAGCAGTGGCGGACGGCGAGACATTGACGCGGGCTCAAGCGATGGGACTCGATCCGGCGGATGCATTCCGACGGAGTGATGCGTTTACGTTTTTTTCGAAGCTGGAGGATGCGATTGTTACCGGGCCGACGGGGAATAATCTGCGTGATTTGCGAATCTTGATTGCGGAGCCGTAACAACATCAACTCGCAGACTAGGGACTCAACACAGAGACCGCCCCGAACTAAGCCATCCGCTGCTCACTCCTTTGGCGGCGGTAAGCGCTTCTCCATGGATTTGAGGCGCTCGCTCATTTCCTGTAGTAGGTGCTCAAGCTTTTCGAGCCGTTGTTCCGTGACTGACTGCCCACCCGTCGCACTTTCGGCGTTTTCCTCGCTGGCATCTCCAGTGCCGGGATTTGCGCCTGGTTTTCCATCCGCGGGCTTCTTCAGGCGTGCGATCTGCCCCTTGATCATGGGCACCATTTCGATACTCAAGTCCTCGCTCTTCAGCAACGCTTCCAGCGCGGGAATGGCGGTGGCATCACCGCGTCCGCCGAGCGCATAGATCGAAGCCATGCGAACGGGAAAGTGCGGTTCGGTGAGATAAGCCGCAATCTGTTTCGTGATCTCTTTATCGTCCTTCTTAAGACGCCCCAAGCCGTTGATGGCCGCTGTCCGTGAATCGGTGGGTTTGCCGGAGGCAGACCACTGCAGAAGAAGCGGCACGGCTTTTTCGTCCCCCAGCGAACCGAGCGCGCGAAGAGCCGCGTTGCGCAGGAATCCGTCGGGTGAATCCCCGGCGACGGCATTGTCGAGCGTTGCAAGAGAGTCGGGCCCCTTCAAGCGGCCAAGCGCTTGCAGCGCGGCAGCACGCGCGCGATAGGAATCATCTTGTTTCGCGATGCCATTGAGCTTCGCTGCAACGCCCGCGTCGTCTTTGATATTTCCAAGTGCGCTCACTACACGGCTGCGAACCCACGGCCCATCATGCGAATCCAGCGCCGCGAGGAGCAGCTTGGAGGCGGAAGCCCCGCCCAACTGGCCGAGCGTGTCCGCAGCGGTGGTGCGAACTCCCCACGCTTTATCGCTGCGCAGCGTTTCGCCAAGAGCGGCCACGACCTCTTCATCGTTCTTCATCTTCCCAAGCGCAACGACAGCGTCGGCGCGATCGGCAAGTTCCGTGGCGTTCTTCAACTGGTAGAGCCATTCTTTCTTCTCTTTGTGGAACTCCGCCGACTTGAGAACGTGACCGCCCTTGTCGAACAGCACCATCAGTGGAGCCGACTCGGCGGGCAACCAAAAAGTTTGCTTGTCTTTAGAAACGGTGATGTTGTACAGCTTTGGACCCGACGCCGTGGTGATTTCGACTTCGACAGGCACGCGGAAGAGGCCCACGCTGCCTTCGATTTTTTGAGTCTGCTTGACGGTAAGCAAGACCTGGTGCTTCTCGCTGTCGTAGCTGTAGCTCAAGTCGAACTTCGGCGCGCCCGCTCCATACAACCATTGACTGAAGAATTGGTCGACGTTGATATGCGCGGACTCTTCGATGGCCTTCGCCAAATCCGCGGTAACCACGTTCTTGCCACGATTCACTTCCAGATAGTGCCGGATACCACGGTAAAAAGCGTCTTCGCCGATCTGGTGCCGCAGCATGTACAAGACCCAGCCGCCTTTGCCATAAGCGTTGCCGTCGAATTCGCTGGAATCATCGAAATCGTGCCGCACGATCGGCTTGTTCCAGAGATTGCTGCTGCCGAACCATTCGCGCGAGTTGTTCCAGCGTTCGTAATCCGCTTGATCCTTGCCGAAGTGCGCTTCGGTCCACACTGCTTCGAGGAAGGTAGCGAAGCCTTCGTTGAGCCAGACGTCGCCCCAATCCTTGCAGGTGACGAGGTCACCGAACCACTGGTGACCGAGTTCGTGCGAGATCAAGTCGTCTTCACCCGTAAAATATTCGGGAGCGAGCGTGGGATGCGTGAGCGAACTGCTGGTATTGGTCGTGGCGCTGGAATTTTCCATGCCCCCGGCAACAAAATCATCCACCATGACCTGTGCGTACTTTTCCCACGGGTAGTCGACGCCAAACTTTTTGCTGAACAGCTCCATCATGGCTGGCGTGCGTCCATAATTGATCGCCAGCCGGTCGCCGCGCCCCTTGGGTGCGTAGTAGGTGACGGGGATTCCGCGCCAGGACTCTTTCACTTCATCGAATTCACCCGCGACGACGGTGATGAGGTACGTGGAGCTGGGGACAGACTCTTTCCAATACCAGGTTTTCAATCCTTTGCCGGCGTCAGTCACGCTCATGAGTTTGCCATTCGAAATGGTGATCCAGGACGCGGGAACCGTGAGGCTCGTTTCGGTCGTGAGCCGATCGTTGGGGTAATCGTAAGTCGGAAGGTAGTAGTGTGTATCCTCTGATTCGCCCTGCGTCCAGATCTGGCTCGGGCGGTCCGGATAATCCTTGTCCGGCAAAATAAAATACATTCCTTTAGTAGGTTTGCCTTCGTACCGGATGGTGATCTCAAATTTGTCGCCGGCTTTGGCTTCCGCGGCGAGGGGAATGATCAACTTCTCCGCGGCGGTTTCGAATTTCGCGCCCGACTTGTTAACCGTTACCTTTTGAATGCTGAGCCCCGCCGAGTCGAAAACAATTTTCGCCGTGCCGTCGCGAAGAATGGAGAGCGAGTGCGTGACTTCTCCAAGCACTTTTTTCTGTTCGAGATCGAAGCGCAGTGAAATCTTCGAATGCTGCAAATCATAGTCGCGGCTACGCGCGTAAGGCTCATCAGCGCGGAGTCGCGGCGCGGCGATGAGAGTCGCCTGCAGCACCACGAGCGCAAAAATTGCCGGGCGACTACAATGGTGTTTTGCGTTGCGAAGGAATTCCCCGATCATTCGGCTTTGCTCCTGTGAATGGTGTGTCCTGCTCGTTCCAGCGCGGCGATGGCTGCCAAGAGAGTCTCGGAAGCGACGAGCAGGTAATCCGTATCAAACGTCGAAACGGCAAACAAACTGATTTTTCCTTCGGCGAGCGGCGCGGCGAGCGCGGCGAGTACGCCGATTTCCGACAAAACGAACGGCCCATGAACTTTCAGGACGCGCCAACCCGGTTGAGACTGCACGCCCACGGGAACGCGCGAGAGTTCGCTGACAACAGACAGTTCATCACCGGTGCGCGTGACGGAAAAGAAGGGACCTTGCATCGCCCACTGGGGGATAGGCGCGTCGGCGGCTAGCCGGGAAATGGCGAAGCGCTCGGGCAGCAAAGTAAGTTCCAGATGACGAATCGCGGCGGCCATTGAGGGCTAGAGCAGACTCCTCACCAGACCACCATCGACGGCGATGGAAGTGCCATTCACATAGCTGGCGCGTTCCGAGGCGAGGAACGCGACGACCGCGGCAAATTCCTGCGGCGTGCCAATCCGGCCAGCGGGAATTTCGCGTTCCCAACTAGCGAAAACTTCTTCGGGCTTCGAACCAGTGCGCGCAGAAATCGAAGATGCAAGGCCATCGAGGCGCGCCGTGCGCGTGTAGCCCGGGCAAACATTGTTCACCGTAATCCCATCGGCGGCGTATTCATTGGCCAGCGTGCGCGCCAGGCCGGTGACGGCAGCGCGGATCGAATTCGAAAGCAGCAGGCCCTCCACGGGCTGCTTGACCGCCGACGAGGTAATCGTAATCAGGCGTCCCCACTTGTTTTTCTGCATGCGCGGCAGCGTTTCCTTTGCAAAATAAATGGTGCTCATCAGAAGCTGGTCGAGGGCAGCGCGCCAGGCTTCCGGCGGGGTGTTCTTAAACAAGTTAGACGGCGGTCCCCCGGAATTGGTAACGCAGATATCGATGCGGCCAAAGTGGGTTTCCACCGCTGCAACGAAGTCAGTAACCGACTTGGAATCAGTCACATCCAGAGCCCGATGGAACGCTTCGCGGCCGGTAGTTTTCTGGATATGAGCAGCAGTTTCTTCGAGTGTTCTAGCGGTACGCGCGCAGATGGCAACGTGAGTTCCTTCCCGGGCGAGTTCTTCCGCTACGGCGCGGCCCAGTCCTTTGCTGGCCGCCGCTACAATGGCTACACGCCCTGTGAGCCCTAGATCCATTCCACCACCTCATTCAAAACTTCAATCGTCTCGCGAAACGGAAAGCACGTCAATTCTTGTGTGCTCCCTGCCTTTCAACTCAGGGTAGCGCTTGGCCAAGGATTTTGTTTGCCTGGCGCGGAGTGCGGCACTAAGATGCAGTCCATTGCAGCGCGTGGAGGTTTCTATGCGACACGTAAAGTGGTTGAGTGGTGCGCTTTTTCTTCTCGGCTTTTCGGCGGGCCCGGCGCTCGGACAGCAGATCGGCAAGTTCGTCCCAATTCAGGCAGGGTCGGAGGTGGACCACGCCTTGACGGAAATCAACGCGGCGACGGACCCCGCTCAGAAGCTGGCGCTGCTTGACAAGTTTGCGGCCGGATCGGGCAGCGAGGGCGACAATCCCATCCTGGCCGACGGACTTTACGTTGATTACTACATCGAACAGAAGAATTACGATAAGGCGATTGAATACGGGGACAAGCTCTTCGCGTTGGATCCCGATAATTTTCAAAACGCCATGAACATGATTCGCGCCGCTTCAGAAAAGGGTGATCCGGAGCGGGTTGTCGGCTATGGAGAGAAGACGGCGGGAATTCTGAAACGCTATAAAGGCGCGCCTGCCCCTGCGGGCACGCAGCCCGAGGTTTGGGAAGAGCAAAAGGCCAAAACGCTGGAGAGCAACAAGGATGGCATCGCCTACGTCCAGCAGGCCGTCTACAACGGCGCAATCCAGGCGCGCGACGCAGGAAAGCGCGCGGGGCTCCTGGCGCGGTTTGCACAGGCCTTTCCGGATTCACCTTACACGAATCAAGCCCTCGGCGTGGCCGCAACGTCTTATCTGCAGGCGCAGAACGCGCCCAAAATGCTCGAAGTTGCAAACGGTCTTCTGGCGAAAGATCCAAACAATTTGGGCATGTTGCTGCTGCTCTCCGATTATTATTGCGACAAAACCGATCAGCTCGCGAAAGCCGAAACGTCCGCGAAAAAAGCAATTTCACTGCTGGACACCGCGCCAAAGCCGGAAAGCTTGACCGACGAGCAGTGGGCCAAGCAGAAGAGCCTGCAGAAGGGCCTGGCGCTGAGTTCGTTGGGTCAAGTGAACATCGAAAAGAAGGACAACGCCCAGGCGGTGGAAAACCTGAAGGCGGCGGCGCCGTTGCTCAAGCCCGATGACGGCAGCTACGGACGAAATCAGTACCGTTTGGGATTTGCCCTGGCGAATCTGAAAAGAACAGCCGAGGCCAAGGAGGCTTTCACTCAAGCAGCTTCCGTGAACGGCCCCTATAAGGCGCTGGCACAAGACAAGTTAAAAGCCGCCGCGGCACCGGCCCGAAAGAAAACACCTTAGAGGCCCTGGTGAATCTCAGGTAAGGTCTCGCGCATCCAAGAGCTGAGCGTAAGACGTGACATGTGGATGGACCAAAGGGAGAGTTTCATGGCCGAGATCGCGACTTTTGGAGCGGGATGTTTCTGGGGCGTTGAAGCAGCGTTTCAGCGCGTGCCGGGAGTGATCGATACCGCGGTAGGCTACAGTGGCGGGGAAATGCCGAATCCCACCTACAAAGACGTTTGCACCGATGAAACCGGGCATGCCGAAGTGGTGCAGGTGACGTTCGATCCCGCGAAGTTGACTTACGAAAAGCTGCTCGACGTTTTCTGGCAGGCTCACGACCCCACCCAAGTGAACCGCCAGGGGCCAGACTTCGGCGCGCAATACCGCAGCGCGATTTTTTTCCATTCACCGGAGCAGGAAGCGGCGGCCAAGAAATCGCGCGCCGCGCTGGATGCCAGCGGCAAACTCAAGCGGCCCATCGCCACGGAAATCACGCCCGCAAGCACGTTCTACCGCGCCGAAGAGTACCACCAGAAATATCTGCAGAAGCGCGGCGTGGCCTCCTGCCACTTCTGATCTCGATCACGATTCTAAAGCAGCGAAGGCCGGGCAGAATTGTCCGGCTTTTCATTTCTTGGCTCGAATTATTGTGATGGGAAAAATGGCGGAGAGGGTGGGATTCGAACCCACGGTAGGGGTTAACCTACACACGCTTTCCAAGCGTGCGCCTTAAACCGCTCGGCCACCTCTCCGGCGCTGCGAACAACCTTACCAATTTAGCAGAAACCCCTGCTTCACGCACATTGCTGTGTATGGTGCTGCTGGCGCTCGATGTCAATAAAACTGGCGTTCGATGCAAGTAACGGTCGCTGGATGCGAGTGAACGCCTTCGCCGCCTATTCGCTTATACCCCCCCCCTCTGAAAGCCGCGTGGCGAGAGTCCCTGAACCCACCACCGCGAAGACCGGCTGGCAACCCACCTGGTCCCCAAATCAAAATCGAGAATCCTATTTCGTCGCTCCCGGCCCGGTCGACGCGACCCCAGTCGTTTCGATCGATTTTGCGATCTGCGCCTGGAAAATTCCAGGCGCAGATCGCCTTCAAGCTTCGCGAATGCCCGCGCGAACATCCCGAACGCAGAAACGCCGCGCTTCGCGATCTTCCGCGCCACGGCAAACGCGATCGAGAGCGCCTGCTTCTCCGTCGTCGAGGGAGAGAGAATTTCTTTTTCACCCACAGCAGCAGCGCATTTGGCGGCGGAAAGTGCGGCCCCGTTCCCGCTTCCACATAGCCCGCATATTGATCCGCCGGTGCGGCCGCGAAAACCAGCGCGCGCGAAATTCCCGCCTGCTGCGAAACCTGAAACGTGATGCTGTTCACCAGATTTCCCGTCGCGACGGCGGGGGGCCTGCCGAGATAAGGATTCTGGATCGCTTCCTTCACCAGCACTTCGCCGCGCGCGCCCGCAACGCTGAGCGCATTCGACACGCCTATTTTCACCGCGCTCTGAATCTGTGCCGTCGCAGTGTCCAGTCCCTTGATGGTGATCTTGACCGCCGACCACCATAGTCCGAAGCCCTCCGAGAACAAATTAAACCAGGAAGCTCGATTCCAGATTCGTGCAGGTCACCGTCACAACGTCCGCCGCGCCCTGCTTCAGCCAGTGGTCCGGCCCGATCGTGTACTGATAGACGGATTTGTTTCCCGCCTGTCCCAACTTCACCACCTGGGGGAGCACCGCGAGCCCGCGGATGGCGATGCCGTGGAAGTTCGAACCGGCAATCAGTGGCCCGTTCACGGTGATGAGCACTTCCTGAATTGTGTCCGCAAAGAAGTCGTCGCTCGGCGTGGAAGCGGCGTCGTCCACAAAGCGCTGGAATTGCAGGTTGAGGCTCGGCGAGCCCACCCACATCCGCGAACGATACAATCCTCCGGCTGGCGCGCGCGAATTGGCGTCATCCGGCGTCCAGGTGAAGCTGAACTTCACGCTGCCGGCCACGATCTGGTTGGAAATATCCGTCGGCGCCGCTTGCGTCCCGTATTTGAACACCATGTCGTTGGACATCACCGGGACCAGCGTCATCAGCGCCGGCTGCGATGCCAGCAGTCCTGAAGTCACTTGGCCGGAACCCACCAGGTTCGCCGTGATTTTTGGCGGCGCGCTGGCCGGAAATTCCAGTGACACGTCTTTCACGACCATCGACTGCAGCCGCCGCTGGAGTCCCGCGACGTTGGCCGCTTCCGCGTAGATCGTGGTCGCCGGCATGTCCTTTCCCGCGCTCGATGGATCGAGCGGTTTGATGGTGTGCACGAACGACGTTCCGGTGCCGGCCGCGCTGGCAACGTTTCCCATCGCGAACGCCATGCACCACGCCATCAGCCACGAATCACCCACGAGGGAAAGCGATTCGACCATGTCGCGCTCGACTTCCTGCGCCAGCGTTGCATAGTCGTGGCCCACCATCGAGAGCGGCATCGTCGTCCAGCGCTTCACGTCCGGCTGGCCGAAGACGGCCGTCTCAACGGGCACGCGCTTTCCGCCCTGGAGGTTCACGTCCGTGAGGATCGTGGCGTAGTTCGTCTGCTTCAGTTTCGACAGGACTAATATCCTGTCTTCCATTCTTGATGGAATTGCCATTTGCTAGTCCTCCAATTTCGAACTGAACGCTGCCGCCGGCGCCACGATTTCCACTTCCGCGTGCGGCGCGATGACGTTCTCGAATTCTCCGCGCGTGATCGGGCTTCCGTTCATCCACTTGTCGGCCGTCTCGCCCGGCTCCAGAATCAGCGAGCACCGGCCGTGAGAAAAAGCCAGCCATTTCCCGTCTTTCGTCCGCAGCGTCACCAGGTCTTCGCGATTCATCGACTCAGCTCCTTCGAGCACCTCGGCCCACAATCAGTTCAGCCACGAATCTAAGCGCCCACGTTCTCCAAGATCGCGAGCAAATCCTCCAGAAATCGGCGGCTCTGAACTCTTCTCCCCAGCGCGACCAAACACGCCACCCACTCGAAAGCGCAGCATGATGAGTGCGACGGCTCTCCCGAAGAGATCGCGTAAAGCCTTGAGATAGATGAAGGCCGCCCAGCCTAAATAGAGAATCGCGCCCACGAGAACCGTCACGATGAACTCGAATGGCGCAAACACCATCCACGCGCACCGCGCCAACATGGCGCAGCTCTCTCTCAAGCGGTATTCGCTCGCAGTATGCCCTGCGCTACCAGCGGCCTTCATGGCTTCCCCTTCGCAGCGAGCGCACAATTTCTGTCGCACCGTACCTGTTGAGCCATCCCCTGAAACTTTCCTTGTCGATTGCATTAATGTGGAGGTGAATGTGGGACTCGCCGCCGCTGCCAGCGTTCATTTGCGACAAGCGATTCACGCCCCACTTGGCTACCGCTTCGGGACGCATCACGTACTCGCCGGCATGCAGGATCGCCGGCACGGCACCGCCGCCGGCAAAATGCATCGCCGTTCCCGCGAACCACGAAGGAATCGCTCCGCCGCTTCCCGCGCCAACGAAACCACCAACGCGGAATTCCGCGGGCCCAAAGGCGAGCGCGGTGCGCCGGTTGCGTTCCGCTTGCGTCGCATCGATTTCTTTTTCCGCTTTGTCGATCCACTGATCGACGTGGCCCACGCGCGAACGGTTGATGTCTTTCACACCCGCTTGCTTCAGCGCATCCACGCCAGCCTGGCGAAGTTGTTCGAGCTGGTCGCGCGAAGTCGGCCAATCCATCTGGAAGAGGTTGTAAGCGTCTTCGATCGTCGCGGCTTTCCGCTTGATGTCCGCTTCGATCGCCAGCCGCGCTTTTTTCGTACTGTGTCCCCAAATCCCAGCGATAAATCCAGCGATGCCCCCAATGAGCGCTCCGATCGGACCGCCGATAGCAAAGCCGGTGAGAGCGCCTCCGGCTGCGCCTTCAAGTCCGCCGAGAATTCCGCCCTTGCGAAAGCTATCAGCCAGCAGCGCGATTCCTCCAGCAGCTAACATCGATCCGCTTAGAGGGCCAGCGCCATGCGAAAAGAGTTTCCCAAGCAGTTGGCCAATCGCCCCGCCGGCCGCGCCACTGCCAGCCGGGCCAGCGCCCGCGGGCAACGTCGTTCCGGCAATTCCTGCGCCGCCGCCCGCCGACAAACCGAGCGCGCCGAGAATTCCGCCGCCGGAGCTGCTGCCTCCGGTGACTTCTCCGCCGAAATCGCCATTGCCCAACGGAATGCCTACGCCTTGATTGCCCCAATTCGTGATCACTCCGGGCAGACTGCCGATGCCGCCTTGCGAGCCGCCGCCTACGCCGCCGCCCGAGCCGCCGCCAAAAATCCCGCCGAAGATCGAGCCGAGAATTCCACCGCCCGATCCCATCGACTGCTGCGAAGCGCCGCGCATTTGCTGCATCCCCAGAATCCACGTCGCCACCATCTGGAAGACCAGGTGTTTGAACTGCGTCAAGAAATATTTCCCAATGTTCCCGCTGGTGATGTTGTCGAAGAGCGTTTCCAGGTCGGTCGCCAGGAGGTCGCGCGTCTTTGCGAATTGTTCCTGCCACGCAGCCGCAGAGAACCGCGCGGCATCTTCCGCCGAGATGCGTGTGTCCTTCAGCGCCTGCTGGATTTCGCGCAGCCGCCGCTGCGTGTCCATCGAGATCTGCGCGTAGGAACGCTGCCAGGGCATCAGAACATCGACGGCGGCTTGCTCCTCGATCCGCGCAATCTCCTCCGCGTTCTGCTTCGCCAATTCCTTGCGCTGGTTGTCTGCCATCGCTTCGATCGAAAGCTTCCGCTGCGTGTAGTTCGAAAAGTCAATCAACCCGCGATCTAGAAGTACCTTTTGCTCGGCGATGGCATCCGCTTCTTTGTCGTTGATCAGCGCGATGCCCTTGAGCGAGGTCGCGAACACTTCTTCCGCAAGCTTCCTTGTCGTATCACCCTCGGAGCGCCGAAAAGCGGTCCTCTGAGCGATGGCGTCTTTTTCAATTTTGTTGATCTCGGAATTTCCAACGGTCTTGTCGGCGATTTGTTTTGCAATTTCTAAGCGAATCACCTGCGTCTCGCCGCGCGCCGCTTCGTTTATTTTCGCGATGCCCTCTAGCCCCACCAGCCGCGCAGCATTTTGGTTTTTCAGAATCTCCACAGGATTTGTACGGTTCTGCTCATCCCAGAGTTTCGCCTGTTCGCCATAGAGGTCGTTCAGCAGCGCCTTCTGCTTGTCCAACTCTTCCACGGCCAGCGCCTGGCTCTGGCTGTATTTCGCCACGCCCTTGGTCAACGCATCACCCCAAAGATTTCCCGTCAGGCCGAGCTGCTGATTCAGCGCCTCTACGCTTTTCGTCGTCGCGAGGATTCGCGTGTTCACCTGTTCGAGCGTCTGCGGACCCATCAGCGTCTTGCTGGCTGCGGTCGCGCTGGCCATCAGTTCCGAATTTTGCTTCTGAATCACCGCGAGTGCCGCGCTGAATCCAGTGAGGTGATCGACCGCCAGCTTGATAATGTCAACGAAGCCGAGCACCGCCAATCCGGTGAAGGCCGCCGTCATGGCGGGTCCGATCAGCGAACTCTCCGCGATCACGCCGCGCAATGCGCGCGGAATCTTCACGCCAAACTCTTCGCCTAGGAGTGCCGCGCTCTCGCGCGCCTTAAGCGCTCCGCCCTCGATATTGTTGAAGGTCTGCTCGGAAATTCGCTGCACCGGCTGGAAGTTCTGTCCGAGCTGAACGGCCTGCGCGTTCACGCGCTGCATCGCCGCCGTCGCTTGCGCGTCCTGGACTTCGATCACGATGGAAGCAACGGCCGCCATCAGTCCATCTCCAGGCGCGGCGGTGGCGTGGCTGTTTTATTCCTGAGAAAAGCCGCGGGAAGCGTGATGGCTCTTGCCCTGTGTGGCTCGGGATCGCAATCGTCGAAGGATAGGAACAGCGCGGCGACGGCAAACAACTTGTGGGGCGAGCACATCTCACGCCGGAGCTGCTCGGGCGCGATCGGCGCGCCGCCGACCGAATACCCGTCGGCGCACACAGCCAGCTCATCGTATAGAGACACAAACTGCCTTTGCGTCGCGGGAAATTTGCTCTTTGCATGAAGAAAGCGTCGGTGATGTTCCGCCGTCGGCATACTGAAATGGTGCGTGACGCCGAAAAATTGTTTGCCTACCGTAGGGGACTCGCCCTCGTCGCGCACTACCACAAACGAAACGCTCTGGCCATCGGCTCCAATACCGAAAGTATCTTTGGCGATGGAACACATGTTCTGCACCAGGAGGCCGATCGCGAATAAGCGGTGCTCCTGCGGAACACAGTCTGGCCAGGTCGGCAGCGTCTCTGGCGCGCGGCCATCGCGCGTTTGATAGCCCTCCACCCGAAGAATCGCCCGCTGGTAGAAAACGAACGAAGCTCCGTCTTGATCGATGCTCACAGCTTTCCCGCTGCCCTCGTCGGCGGGCTCCACGATTATGGCGGCGTAGTAGGCTTCCCAATCGGCAGCGATGATGCGCCGAAAGACGTGGCGAAAAATCTTCGCCCCATTCGTGAAGCGAACTGCAAATTCGGGAGCATCGAGCGGAAACAGTTTTCCGGTATTGCTTCCCTGCTCTGGATTTCCGGTTGTGTTCGCCGTCAAAGAGACACCTCGCAAAAACCTAAGTCAACCGCTATGCGGTTGCTCGTGAGATGTCTCAGGCGAGTGGCGTCGCGGGAGTTGCGACGGCCATCTTGGTTCAAGTACCGAAGCCCTGAGTTTTTCCGCCCGGCCAGCTTGTTTGCGCTGAGGAAGCGCCCGTTCCGGGATGCTGCAACTATACTACCGAAGAAATCCTTTTCAACCCGCCGCAGCAGGCAGGAAGGCACCGCCAGCTCCTGGCTCGGCGCACATGTCGAGCCCGATAAATTTCTGAAGACTTGTGGCCACCAGCGCCGCTTTTCCCTCCACAGTGGAACGCTTGAAACCAAAATATGCGAGGATCGAAACGCTAAAGAGGTCGAGCATGCCCGCCTCACGCGCCGCCATCAGCTTTGAACGGATTTCTGTTTCACTTTTCAGCAGATTCACTGTTGCCAGCGCCGACGTGCCCGACATTCTTGCGTTGGAGAGCCAGCCCGCAGTGAGGTCCGGTGCGTCGCTCCCATCACCCGTCTCCGGGTGCCGCCTGCGGAAACGAACGCCATTCGCCGCTTTCGCCACCTCCGCGACGATTTCTTTCGGAAAATAATGCGGCATCGGTGACGGTGTGAGCCGTTGGCCCGCATCTCCCACCATGCCATGCGCCCAACCAGCTTCCAACATCCGCACGGGCCAGCTCCACCCGTCCCCCGTTGCCGCTTCTCTCGCCAAGAAATTGCCCGGCCTTCCTGATTCTCGAACGCCGCACAAGATCGCACCACTGCCGTTGCCAGCAGCAAGTAGATTTTCGCCGTATTCGACCACCGCGGAACATACCAACGCTACGGCACTGAGTTCGTCGTAACGGCTCTGGAATAGCGCATTTTCCAGCGCCAACCGCGCGCGCATGATTCGTCCCGCGCCTTCGATGGTATTGTCGAAGTGCCGATGGGCAGCGGCCAGATTCATTTTCGCTTTCTTCACCTCGTCCGAGGTTTCCGGCTCGTCCTGCACCCCTTCGGTCTCTTCCGGCACGCCGAAGTTGACGCCGCCGCCGTCTTTCATCGTGTAGGTGATTTTGTAGGTCTCGCCATCCTCGCCGCGCGCGAGGATGTAATCGGGAAATTCTTGGACGACGGAAAGCACTCCGCGATCACCGGCAGTGTCCTTGGGAAATGCTTCAAGGAGTGCGGCATCGATGTTCTTCCGCTCTTCAGGGCTTGGCGTCCTGGGAAACATAGGCTGCATTCGGGTAGCGCGATCGGCGGCGCGCATCGCCGCTCGATGCGCCGCAAGACCATCGTCTGGGAAGGTAGCTCGCGCCACGGCTAGTGCCTGACTATATACATCGTCACGTCGAGATTTCGCGTCGCCATGGCGTGGGATGATGATTTGTTGGTCCACCACGCCTTGCTCTTTGCTGCTCTGCCTCATTTGCGCTCACTCCCTTGCTCGGCTTTGCGGCTCGCCTTTATACGCATCACGCGGTCCGCGACTCCCATCGCCATTCGGTGCCGGGCGATCGAATCGTTTGGGTACTCGGCTTGCGCATCTATGAGCGCCGCGCTGTATGCTTTATTCCATTCAGGGCCACCTGAGGCCGGCGCCGCTGCGGCAAGCAGCTCTGCTCTGCCAAGACCCGCCTGCTGAAAAAACCATAGAGCCTCGGAAAGTAAGTCATGCTCCGTCGCGAGCATCGCGAGTTGCACGAAGTTTCCGTCCTTGGGCGCGTATTCTCCGCGCTCCCAAGCGGAAACGACGCCCTGAGCTACCTTTAGCCGCTCTGCGAACGCCTCCTGATTCATTGTAAGGGCGCTTCTCAGCGATCCAATTTTCATCGCGACCGTGGAATCTTTGGGCATCAGGATGTTGACAGGCTCCTATTTAGCTGTCACAGTTATACCCGTGACAGTTAAATCCCGTGCGGAGTTTGCGTTATTTTTTTTGGAACGAAATTTTCACTCACTCCGGGGCTCCGACAAGATTCTACTATTTTTGGTGCGCCATCAAAAGCTAGTCAGGTTTGCCGCTGAAGTTCGGGAAGCTAAGGCGTGAGCAACGAAGTCATCTGCGGGTTGAAGGAGTGCTCCAAGATGTTCCGAAAGAACCGCCCCTGGCAGAGGTTTCACAGCGCCCCATGCAAGAGGCGTTTTCGCTACCTAGCAGAGCGTCGCAGAAGCCGTACCAAACGCAATGGGGGCACCCACAATGCGGGCGGCCCTCATTTCGAGAGAGTGAGGTGCAGGCGCTTCATCGAACCCGGCCAAATCAAAAAGGCGCTGGAACTCCTCGCGCGCACGAGACCGGAGATTTTATCGAAGATGTTGGCATCAGTCCCAGCGGCGGAGACACCGGCGCGGGCTCGCATCGAATTGGCGGGGTGATACGTGAAACCTTCTAAGAGAATTCACAAAGCAGCGGCGACACATCGCCCATCCGAGTCGCAGCACCTGGCCCGTCCGGCAGCGGCGCGCGTCGGGCAGTGCGCGCCCGTGGTGCTACTCGTCGCGAGCGGCGAGATTTGGCTGACGCTGGAAGACGTTCGCGCGCTCACCGGCTGGACGGATCGGCATGTGCGTCGGGCAGCGGTGCAGGAGGCGTGGATCACACGCGCTTCCGAGGTTCGCGGGCGCAACGGCAAGTTCGAGCGGGAATATGCACTGAGCTCGCTTCCGTCTCGATTGATTTGGCATTGGTTCAACTCCTACCAGAAACGCGAAAAGCGAAATGGCTGAAACCCGGCTCACCCTCGAAGAGGTCTGCGCCCTCGCAAAGCTGGCGACGGCGGGAAGCGCGCGGCGGAAGTTTCGCGCCGCGCTGCTAAAAGTTGAGTCAGGCCCACGCGGGCGCAACGGCAAGCGTCCGGGCGAATACGCGCTGTCGCTGCTTCCGGCCGATGTTCAGCTCAGGTACGCCGAGGGGAAGAAAAAAAGTCTCGCCATCGTCGGCACCGCTGAACAGACCTTGCCTTTATTTGTATCTGCCCCTGAAGCAATCCAGCCGCGAGTGGCGATCCCTGAAGACCTCGAAGACCAGGCGCGTGCTCGGCTCGATGCGGTCCGGTCGCTTCTCGAATTCCGGGCGCGAGGGAAACAACGCCGGGAGATTCGCTTGGCAGACGGGAGAGGCATCCAAGCAGTGAACGAGTTCGCAGCGTACGTCGGCTCTCAGCAGAAGCCGCCTGTTTCAGGAGACACAATTTACCGCTGGCTTCGACACTTCACGGGCGGACGGAAAAAAGAACGGGCGGGAGGCTTCGCAGCACTCGCCAATCGGCCGCGCAAGGACAAAGATAAGTCTAGATTTTTCGAGAAGCACCGCGCTGGCGCGATTTTCATCGAAAACAAATTCCTGCGCGAAGGGCTCTCGCGCAAAATGAGCTGGGAAGCGCTCTGCCGCGAATGGAAGAAGCTGGGCGAGCGCGGACCAACTCCGCGCTACGACGCAGCGCGAAATTTTCTGAACGCGCGCGCCGAGTCGCTGAAGGTACTCGCGCGCGAGGGAAGGCAGGCGTATTGGAGCAAGTGCTCGCCCTTCATTCAGCGCAGCAAAGTGCCGGTAATGACCTGGTGGGTCAGCGATCACCGCGAGTTCGACGTGCAGGTCCGCAACACGCTCTTCGCGGAGAAAAAACGGGACGAGCCTTATCGTCCGTGGCTCACCGCCCTCTATGACTGGGGGTCCCAGAAGATCGTCGGCTTCTGCCTGGCGCCGAATCCATCGAAGCGCACCATCAACTCCGCGATTCGCATGGCAGTCCCCTCGCACGGCTTTCCGGCGAATTTTTATTTTGATAATGGTCCCGACTACAAGAGTGTGCGCGCCGACCTAGAGCAGATCACGCTTTCCGAAGAAGCGCAGGCGCTATTCAATCAGTACCGTGTCGGCATCACAAGCGCGATCCCGAGGCGGCCGCGCAGCAAACCCATCGAAAGCTGGTTCGCGCGCTGGTCCAAACGCTTCGACGTGCTCTGGCGGCCGACGTATGTGGGCAACGCGCCGGGAAACCGGCCAGAAGACGCGGACGAATCGCAAAAACAGCACGCGAAATATATCGCGGGAAAGCGCGGCGACAGTCCGCTGCCGACGGATGCGGAATTCATTGTGGCCACGGTGCAATGGATTTCGGAATACAACAACACACGCCTGGAGACGCTGGACCATTGCACTCCGAACGAGAGGATGGAGGAAAAGCATCCGGAACGCAACCGTCCGAAGATCAATCCGCGGCTCCTCGACATCTTATTTTCCGAGCGAACGACGCGCAGTGTGCAGAGGGGCGGCTGCGTGCAGCTCGATCGGATGCGATACGAGCCGACAGATGAAAGCCTCTTCGCTCTGGACGCACTGAACGGCCGCAAGGTGGCCATCCTGCGCGATCCGTACAACTTGGGCGACGCGGTGGCGGCGGATGCGAAAACGCTGCAATTCATCGGCGAGCTGCGCATGCAGCAGTTCATCGATCAGGACACCGCAAATCCGATTACGCGCGACCAGATCAAGACAGCGATGCGCCGCGAACGCTCGCTGCGAAAAGGTTACGCGGAATACATTGCGGCGCTGTCCGTGATCGCCGCGAATCAGGGATGGAAGACGGAACGCGAGGCGTTGGTGGAGCGTGCGTTCGCACGCACGGGGACGGATAACCGGCTGCTGGCTGCAACGCCGGGAGCGCTCCGCGCGCGGCCACAACTGCCGTCGAGTGAGCCGTCTCCGCTGACAGTGGATGAGTCGGTGCGCGAATTTCTTGCGGAGGAGTCTGAGTCGTGAAAATCAGCGACACAGAGCGAGTTCGCTATGGAAAGGACCGCCATCGCCTAAGCCAGGTGAACGCGCCGGATTCGGAGACGGTGCGCGCCGCGCTGCGAAAATATCTCGGCGTCATGGACCTCACCGCCGGCCAATTTGCCGAGCGCGTCCGGCGCGGGGAATCGACGGTTAACGCATTTTTGCTGGGCTACTACCGGACGGCTGGCTGTGGCGACTCGATGATCCGCAAGCAGATTTGGGACTATCTGGAGAGGTTTCCCATCTCAGCCGACGTGGGCATGCCACCGAACAGCTCCGGGCGTCTATTCCAGACGAAGCAGTTCTACCTAATCTCGGGCTATTTCGCTGCCGCGTGTGACCAAGGCGCAGTTTGTTTGCTTCACGGCCCACCGGGCACGCAAAAAAGTTACGCGCTCACGCACCTGATCGCTGAGCGCAACCGCGAAAAGAAAAATCCCGCGCTCTACATCTACGCCACGGTGGACATGCCCCCGCGGTCGCTTCTGAAGCGCATCGGCCGCGAAGCGGGGGTTTTCACGAACGTCGCGTCCATCGAGCGCCTGCTGAGTAGTATCCTGGCGGAGTTCCGTTTGCAGAAACGGCCGCCTGCGATCGTGGTGGACGAGGCTCAACATCTAGGGATTTCCTCCCTGGAAATTTGCAGGGAACTTTGCGATCGTTCGGGCTGTGGGCTTATCTTGGCTGGCTCTCATAACCTCTTTCAGAACTTCCTGCGCGGTCGCGCGCACCTCGAACAATGGCTCTCGCGCATTGACCACAAAGACCCGCTGCCGGGCTTGCTTGAAGAAGAAGTGCGCGAAATCTCCACGCGCGAGTTAGGAAACGGCGAGCCGGCGAAATTGAGCGAAGTGCAGTTGAAGAAGATCGTTGCAGCATGCAGCGTCGAGGATATTTTTGCGCGTGGCGAAGATGGCAAGCCGCACGTCGCGAAATACTTCAGCGTCCGCCGCCTGGCGAAATTTTTGGGGCAGGTAAAAAAGAAGAAAGCTGAGGTCGCGGCATGACGGCGAGCCCCATCACCGCGAGACAAATGACGCGGCTACAGACGCTGTGGGGACTGTTCTGCCGTCAGGCAGACTTCGACGCTAAGGACCGCGAAGCGCGATTGCAATGGGTCGCCGATGCGATCGCTCGGCCGGTCACCTCGTTCCGGGAATTGTCCGCGAGCGAGGCAAACACCGCAATTGACGCAATCCAGAAGCTGTTGCCGCCGGAGCTGCTCAAGAGAAAACGCCCGTCGCGGCGACTGGCAAAAGATTACGGCACCGCAGGCCGACGCGGTCACGAGCAGGAAGAAACCCGATTGGTGGATGCGGCGACGTTGGCGCTGCTGGATCGGCTGCTCGGGCGGATTGGATGGACGCGGGAACGCCTTGACGCTTTTCTGCATTCGGCCAAGTCTCCGGTGCGCAGCGGCGTTATTCGAACACTCGCCGAGGCCAACCGCGTGGTGTGGGCCTTGAAACGGATGGCGCGCCGCGCGGCGTGAGTTCCAGTTTGGTTTTTCAAACGCGGGAAACCGCATAGGAGGCAACATGAAAAGCGTAAAACCCTTTCTCATTCGTGCGGAAGCGGAGAACCTGAAGAAAGGGACCAGGGGCCAGCGTAGGAGCAAAAGAAAGAATCCGCCTCTCCCCGAGGGCTTCTACGTTGATTTCGGCGGAGTGAATTTCGGGGAGTGTCCTCCCATCGACGCTATGCTAATGCCGACGTTGAACGCGGCGCTGAGACCACTCCCACGAGCAATTGACGAGGCTATCCTCCAACGCGGGCTCCTGCCGAGAACGGTGAGCCTTGGCCTAACCATGGCTCGCTTTCTTTCCTTTGCTCTGCTACCCGCGCGGGCAGCACAGGAGTCGTTCGAAATTCGCTCCAGCATCCTCCTGGCTGACGCCCACCATTTCCAGGGTGTTTGGATGGATGAATTCGTCGGCGAGTCGAATGACGTTTTCGAAACAGGCCATCGTTTTGTAGACATCACCGATGCGTTCATGGAGCGTGCCCAGGAGTTGAGCAAGAACAGGAAATTCCGAGCCGTGATGCATGCAATGGGCGACCCGGCCGAATGCCTCAAGCAGCTCGGGCGCTGCAAACTCTGGAATGAGCGAGAGCGGGCTGACCTAGTTTCAACAATCACCAGGTACGATCTCCAGGAATGCGACACTCTGCTAAGTAATAGACCTGAAAGCGTCACCTCTAAGATCGCGGGCTGACATGGAGAAGAAACTCCCTGTGCGGCTTCAAATCCACAAAGATGTTCGCGCAGCGATCATCGCGGCCGCAGAGGAGGAGCGGCGGCAGCCGAACGTAATGCTGAACGTGCTTCTGGCGTGGGCGTTAGAGCAGCAGAGCTTTCTCGACTTCGATCTATCGAAACTATGCAAGGTCCATCTTTCAGTCAGCGCGCTCGAACACCTTGACGAGCCATGGAAGCACGTCGTTTCGAACGAGATTTTTGCAACAGATGGAGGAGAAGAGGGACAAGGATTCCCTGAAGAGATTTGGGAAGAGCTCGGCGGGCGATAAGCCGGGTCGTGCGTAGTTTGCGTAATCTACAGTCGAAGCGGGAGTATATTAAGCGTCAACTGAAGGAGGTTTCTATGTTGAAGATTGTGAGTTTCTTCCTCGGACTCTTGGGGTTGTTCGCACTCCCGCAGTCGGCGTTCGCGCAAAAAGAGAGGTTCATATCCGGCGAGCCAGAGAAGGTGTTTCAGGCTGCCGTTGAAGTCGCCAAAGACCATTACACGGCAGTGGCGATCAATGGGGAAGAAATGATCCTCAGCTATCGAACGCCTGCTGGCATGCGCGCCGCGACAGGCTACGATGTGACAGCGACGTTCGAGCGGCGACCCCGTGGATGTGGAGAGACCGGCCCGGCGTGTGTCCAGACGCTAATTCGCCTGAAGGTCTCGAAGCGCCATGCAGCGTTCACATGGGGCGGAGGCGATGCCGCCGCCAGGGATTTTTTTCGCTGGATCGAAGACAGGCTTCCTCCGAAGCCTGTGAACACCAAATCCCAGTAGCGCGCGGAGCAGTTCGTCATATAAAACTGCGGAAAAAATGACCGGATGGCCGCGGCGCCCCTGACGAACTTTGGGGAGGGTAGTGCGCGGACTCTCCGCAGAAAGTGACTCCGCAGGCGGAGACCCCGCCGCAGAAATCGTGATGGCGGACACTGCGGAGGCGGATTTCCCCTCGTCCAATCTGCTATCCTGACGCTGCTAAAATGTTCTGCTCTCCGCGCAGCCTGCCGGAACTGACTCACCCCTTAGTTGCTCTACTTGTCTGGAATCGCACCAACCATCGCGCTGAGGTTTGTCCGTGAGCCCCTCGCGCCGGTCGCTCCCTGCGAAGGCGGGAGGATTTCTGGAAGCAGCGACAGGCTCCGATGTCTCTGTGAGTGTGGCCGCGCAAATGATCGGCTGCTCGCCAGACACCGTGCTCCGTTTGATTGAGGAGGGCGCGTTCGAGGCATGGCGGCTATCTGCGCGCGGCTGGTTTCGGATCAAACGTGAATCTCTGAGGCTTTACCTCCAACGCAAAAATGGCGGACCCGAGAGTGCGACAAGTGTCGAGCGAACGCTCGCCGCGCGCGAAGCGAACATAGGAACGGTGGCAATACCTCCGCCATCGGCGGCGGCTACGAGACCTGGATCGCCTGAGTCCTGCCCTTCGAACGCGTGCTCCGCCCATTGGGAACGTCTCGGCCAGATCGTCCCCATGTTCCGCGCGGGCTTATGTCGGGCGTGCTTCTCGGGGTCTCTTCCAGTGAAGCCGACGCTAGAGGCGTGAGCGCTGGATTGCTCTCACAGCCAGTGTGCCGGATTGTCCCAGCACGACCACTTGTTTTTAGACGATTCTCCCAAATCGTCGTGCACGTTGGATGCATGTTGGATTTGAGAGCCTTAGTCCATGGCCGTTGGATTAGTCCTTTGTTTCGAAGGGGATAGGACACGCATGGCGCGCGATATAGTTTTTGTTCGTTGGATTACGCGCAGCGCGGCGCTATCTCTTTTGTTTTCAGTCACAGTCCAACGCGCCACACAGTTCTACTGACACTGAACGGCCCACACGCCTAAGCGCGGCCGCTCGCGCCAAGCACTCCGCAACAATAACAATTCTTTACTACTTACCCGCGACCCGCTGCCAAACGCGGCCATACGCGGCCACTGACACCATACGCCCGGATTAACAGTGTACTCGCTTGTTGGCCAGATTGCGCAAAACCGATTCTTCTTAGGCAGCGCTGACCGCTTCTCTCTTGAGCCCGAACAGCACAAGATTTATTCGTAGCGGAGGGCTTCGACGGGATCGAGGCGGGCGGCTTTGATGGCGGGATACATGCCGAAAAACAGACCGACGCTCATGGAGACGCCTACAGCGAGCAAAACGGCCCAGAGCGGAATGGACGACGGCAGACTAGGCACCGCCAGGTTGATCAGCAGGCTGATGCCTCCGCCAAGCAGCACGCCGATGACGCCTCCCGCGCCAGTGAGCACGATAGCTTCGGTGAGGAATTGCCAAATGACGTCGCGGCGGCGCGCGCCAATGGCCTTTCGAACGCCGATCTCGCGAGTGCGTTGCGTGACGGACATGAGCATGATGTTCATCACGCCGACGCCGCCGACAAGCAGCCCGATGGAACTGACGACCGAAATCAGAAGAGCCACGGAAGCCGTAATCTGCCGAAACTGATCGGCGATTTGCTGCGCGCTCGAAATTCCAAAGTTATCGGGCTTGCTGTATGGCACATTTCTGCGGCGCCGCAACACCGCGCGAATCTGATCTTCGGCTTCTGGCATGCGGCCCGGGTAGGCGACCGCCCCGATCATGTTCTCGTCATCCTGCGGAATGTGCTTGTGATAGGTGCGATAAGGAACCATCACGGCTTTGTCCGCGGATTGATCCTTGACCAGCTGTCCCTTGCGCGGTTCAAGAACGCCGATCACTTCGTACGAAATCCCGTCGACCTGGATGGGTTTTCCGAGCGGGTCCATATCGGGGTAGAGAGTCTTGGCGATATCGGGGCCGATGACAGCGACGTCGGAGCGATGCATATTTTCGGCGTCGCTAAAGAATCGGCCGATTTTCGGCCTGGAATTGAACACTTCTTCGGTGGCGGGAAGCGTGCCGTTGTAATCAATTCCAGCTACTTCTTTGCTGAGATAACGTGCGGTCACGGGCCCGCGACTGGGGCCCTCCTCTGTGAATCGCGGATAGACACTGGCCGTGACTGCGCGCACCGCAGGGCAGTATTGCGCAATAGCCTCGGCATCCTCGAGCGCCAGCGGTTTCCGCGCTCGTTCCTCGGGCGTGAGCCTGCCGGTATGGATGCCCGGATCGAAGCGGAAGATGAACAGCGTTTCCGCGCCATAGTCTGACAAATAAGCGTTCACATCCCCATAAACGCCGACGAGGATGGAGACCACGGAAAGCAGCGCGGTGATGCCGATGACCACGCCGAGAACGGTGAGAAAGGAGCGCATCTTGTTCTCACGCAAAGTGGTGAGAGCCATCTGCGCGTTTTCGCCGATGTTCATGCGCGCGGTGATGTCCAGGGCCTTCATAATTCCTGCCGCAACGCTTCGATAGGTTGCAGGCTCGCGGCGCGCCGCGCCGGATAAACGCCGAAGAAAACGCCGACGGCGGCGGAGATCACTTCCGCGAGCAGCACAGCAGGGACAGGTACGTTCATAGGGACGGACATCGTTGCAGTGGCAAGCGCTGCGATTCCGTAAGCCAAGCCGACGCCTATAGCTCCTCCCACAGCAGCCATGACCGTAGCTTCGACCAGGAATTGCAGGAGGATGTCGTTGTGACGGGCGCCAAGAGCTTTGCGGATGCCAATCTCACGCGTCCGCTCCGTTACGGTGGCGAGCATCACGTTCATGATGACCACGCCGCCGATGACCAGGAAGACGGAAACGACTCCGACCATGGCGGTCGCGATTACCCCGGTCAAATTCTTCCACAACTCCATCAACGTTGCCTGGTCGAAAATTCCAAAGTTATCTTTTTCATTGGGACCTAAGTGGCGGCGCGCGCGCATCATGACGCGGGCTTCTTCTTGTGTCCGTTCCATCCACTCCGCCCCGCGCGCTTGAATGTTCAGCCAGATGGTGTCGTTGGTTCCATACATCTTGAAATAGGTCTGGATCGGGATATAGGCGAAGTTATCCTGCGATTGACCGAAAGCGGTCCCGATCGTCTTCGCGATGCCCACGACCACAAAGGGCCGGCCGTCGATCAGCAGTTCGTGGCCGATGGGGTCAACCCCCGGAAAGAGTTGGGTGGCCAAGTCGTTTCCGATCATCGTCACCAGTGCCCGGCTTTGATCGTCGCCTTCGGAAATGTAGCGCCCGTCTCGCGGAACGACGGGATCGATGTCCGCCATGTTGGCGGTCACACCGCGAATATTCGTGTCGTTCAAGGCATGCGCACCGGCTCGTACTTTTCCTTCCAACCGGAGCTCTACGCCGACGCGAAGGGGCAGCTTCATGTTGTCTCGCAGAGCCTCAAAGTCGTCCCAGGTAACCTTTTTGTTGCGGCGGTTGGCTTTCACGTATTCATCGATGTCCGTGATGACGGGAAAGCGAGTCAGAAGAAAGACGTTTGAGCCCATATTGGCGACGCGGTCCGCGATGTAACGGTTCACGCCGGAAATCAGGGCGATGACCACAATCAAGGTGGAAACCGACAGGATGATGCCCAGAAGCATCAGGAAGGAACGCATTTTGTGCGCGCGCAGGGTCTCCAGCGCCACTCCGATCGGTTCCTTGAGCATAAATCGGCGTTTCATGGGCGGGTGTACCCTGTCCATTCTACGTGAAACTGGTTGAAAAGGTTTCGATCTGAAGTCGTTTAGGCAGGCACTAGCGCTCAGGGCCAGAGAATTGCAGGCTAACAGTTGTTCAGTTGGCCCGTATTTTGCCGCTTGCGGCCAGGCGCTCCAACCAGCGACGCGCAGTGGCTACTTCCCGGCGGTCGCTGTGATTACGAATGAAATCTCGCAGTACTTGAGCTGCCTCTTCCGTGCGACCCACCGCCGTCAGGGATTGCGCCAAAAGCAACTTAATTTCCGGCGCCTTTCCATTGGAGGACGACAGCGCAACCTGGGACATTTGCAGAGCCTCGTCATAGCGCGCTTGCTGGTAATAGGCTTTGGCCAGCGTCCAACGCGTATCCCAAGGGGGATTCGGGTCGAGGTGTAGGGCCCTTTCCAGCGGTGCCACAGCCGCTTCGTATTTCCCCTGATCGCAAAGAGCCATGCCGAGCGCCTCAAAAGCTTTTTCGTGAGAGGAGTCTATCTGTGTAGCCTTTTCCAGGACTTCCTGGGCCTTGGACCAGTCGCCTTCCTTCAAGAAAATTACACCTTGTAGGTACAAAACATCGGGATGCCCTGGTGCCAAGCGCATGGCTCTGCTGACGTCTTTTTGCGCTTCGGCCAGATTGTCGCCGCTAAGAGCCTGCAAACCTTCGTCGACAGCTTTTTTCGCCTTTGGCGCGAGCAACGGACGGCCGGGAACGCCGGTAGCGTTCGCGGACGATGGGTGCAGGTAAACATCGACTTCGGCTCTGCCCGCCATACCGATCGAGAGGTCTTTTTGCGCGATCGCGTATCCCGCAGCGGCTACGACCACGGTGAAGTCGCCGAGACTGTTGACCACCAGATCGGCGCGGCCGCTTGTTGTCTCTGCTTGCCCGGCAGGAATCGTTCCACTGCGAAACAGCTTAACCATGGCCACGGATGAGATGGGTTCGCCCGAAGCCCCGTGCACAATTACGCTGATGGCAACTCCTCTTCCAAAAAAATTGGTTTCCGCAGTCCCGGTATCTTGCGCGCAGGCCGGATAGACGAACGGCGCGGCGAGCAAGAGTGCAAAAAGGGGTCTTGCAATGTAGGAAGGCAAACGACTAGTGGCCAGTGCTTGGGGTGGAAGCAGTGGACTGCGAAAGCCGCGTAAATGCGAACTGCGCATAACCATTCTCGACGGTTGGCAGGAGACTAGACCTATCAAAAGCAGGCGTCAAGGGATTTGCAATGACTGAAGAAGGTTGCGGCTGGGTCGGGCACATTCGCGGCCCCTGAGCCGGCACTAAATCCCCCAATTGGCTACGGTTGGGAGCATTTGCAGGCGTCTGCTACACTATTTGAGCCGTTCCGGGATCGTCTAATCGGTAGGACATCAGCCTTTGGAGCTGAGTATCGTGGTTCGAGTCCACGTCCCGGAACCAAATTCTCTTCTGCTTCAATTCCCTGCCTCGCATCGAACAGCTCGCTCACATTTCCCGATAGTTCAGCAGGACAACACCAATCAGCGCGATACAAATCGGCCAGAGCCGGGCCATTACGCTGCGCGTTTGATTTTCGGCGGGCAGCCGCAGCTCCAGCCAGCGCGACCATCCCGCCGCCACCGCCAGAATCGCCAGCGGGATGTGGCTCAGCTCGGCGAGTACTTCTTCCTTTATGTTCCCGAGGCTGTGCGAGTGCGTAAGCAGCAACGCGCCGGAAATCGCGATGAGCACAGGAAAAGCCAGCCGCGCGCCGCCAGAAGTGACACGCCCCGTCTGCACGCGCCATTCAAATACTGCCAGAGCAATTACCAGCACAGCGAAAAAACGATGCAGCAGAACTTCGGGATCAGCAAGCGTCGCCCAGAAACCAACCGGCCCGAGTGGCCACGTCTCCGGATCGCTGCGCAAAAACAGAAATGCCGACAAACCGAAAAAGGCCAGTGGCCAATTACGCGCCCAAGAGACTTTTCCCGCTTGCGCGACGAGCGCCAGCAGTCCCATGGAGAGAACCACGATTCCCGCCCAATGATGGTTGTACTCAGACCAGGCCTTTTCGGCGGGAGTATTCGGACGCGTTCCAGTTTGGCCAGGAACATAAGATTCGGTCGAGAGCGGGCCGACTTCGAAGGCTTTTTTCTGCGCGGCGTAAGCATCCTCGGGCAACTCTTGAACGGAGGGGCTGGCCAGCCGTGGTCGCTGGGGCGACATGCGCGCGATGATTTCTGAGCCGGTGACGCGGTCGTGAGTGAGATCCGCAGCCGGAGGAAGTGAAGTCAACGAAGCGGCCGTGAGAATTACAGTGATACCAATACCGATTTCAGCTTCGCCGAAACGCTTCAGGCTGGCGAGAATGGAACTCGCCGGCCCGTTTCGCACGAGCTGAAAATTGAGCGCGCCAAGAAACAAAAGCAGACCAAAGAGCAGCACTTTGGTGGCCACCATCGCGCCGTAAGAAGTTCCGTAGACCGCTTTGAACGAACCGACATAGGCAAATCCCAGCACCAAGCCCGCGGAAGCGAGCACGGCGACGCTCACCAGCGCGAGTTGCGAAAATCGAGCGCTGAGCTGGCGCGCGTACTCCGGAGTCTGTGCTCGCCGGATGGCAATCAGCAGGTAAGGCAGTCCGCCAAGCCATGTCGCCGTCGCCGCTTGATGCAAAGCGGTGAAGGCTACCAGCGGAACTCGATAGTCCAGGCGAGCCATCGCGTGACTGGTCATGACGGAAGAAGCAATGATCGCGGCCGCGGGAAGGAGCAGATCGCTGTAGCCGGCAGAACGCGTTGGAGAACTCAAAACGATCACGGTGAAGGCCGCCGCGATGCCAAGGAAACCTGCGAGCACAAAATTCGCGCCAACGACTTCGCGAAGGGACATGTCGGCGGACTGCCTGAGAATCAACGAGTTCGCCAGGACGTAGGAAATCTGCATCGCGGCCAGCGCGATGGCCGACCGGCGAATCCACCGCAGGCAGGCTTGCTGAAGCCCGGAACAATCTTCATTCGCACGGCGAACGACGAAAATCAGAAAAACGATCCCGCCAATCGCCAGGGATTGAAACGTCAGCGTCGCGCCCCGGAACAGCACGGAGAGAAAGCCGAAGACTTGCAGTAAGCGGGCCATGAATCGCGATCAAGACGGCGCGACGGTAAACGGGATTTCACCGCGGGTGATGTGCCCGTCCGAGGCCAGCACTTGCCAGCGGAGCCGGTAAGCACCCGCGGTCAGGCCGGTAGCCTCAGCAGACAGCGTGTCCGCAGGAGTCTGCTTGCTGATTTCCAGCGACTGCGCGGAACCGTCAGGACGGATCAGCGTCAACCGGGAACGAACTGCATCGATTCGAACGTTAAACCGGAGCTTGATCGGGACGTCAGGGCCCGGCACCGCGCTCTTCAAAGACGGCGTTGAGTCCAGGAGGATCGCATGCGCGGCGGCTGGAGCAACCATCAAGAAAGCCGCGGCCGCGACAAGCAGTATGCGCGCACAAGAATTTTGACGACCTGGCTGCATGACTTCCCTTTTCGCTGAAAATAGCGAATATGCCTGAAAGCTGGCCTACGACTACCGGAAGAAAATTATACCGAAGCCGGAGTGGATTCCTAAATCATTCAGGAGCGGTCGCCCAAGCAAGACTGTCCCCTCGTCCCGCAGAAGAGAGATGGAAATTCGCGAGTGTGGCCGATCTTGAGAGTCAGCCGGAATTATTCCTGTGTGCCGATCTCGTTGCTGTGATTCCAATCGATCGTCGGATCGGATGCCGGATCGTAGGTTACTTCGGATGCCGGCGGCTTGTCTTGCTTTCGCTGCGCGCGCTTCTCTTCCTTCATTTTGCGCTTTTCGATGCGCTTCATTTCCTTCTGGCGTTTCTGGAATGTCGTGGTCATAAGCCTCTCCTCACAGCAGAGTGCGGCGAGGGCCCTGGCCCCTGCCGTCTAGCCCATCCATGGAAAAGGAAAACTACCAGCGCGGTTCGCGCGGCTGTCGCGCGGACTCACGGTAATCTTCGTTCGAGAAGCGGTCGCGTCCGCCACCGCCGCCCTTGCCGCGTCCCCCGCCGCCACTTCCGCCGCCCGGCCCGCCAAAATTCCTGGGACCGCGTGGAGGGCCGCCTTCGCCCTTCGGACGCGCTTCATTCACTTTCAAATTGCGCCCGCCCACTTCTTTTCCGTCGAGCGCGGTCATGGCTGCCGCCGCTTCCGCGTCATTGGGCATTTCAATGAATGCAAAACCGCGTGCTCGCCCGGTCTCCCGGTCCATGGCCATGTGAACGCGCGTTACCTGGCCGAACGGAGCAAACAGCTCGCGCAATTCGCCTTCCGTGGTCTGGAAGCTCATATTGCCTACAAATAAACTCTTCATCTTGAATCTCCCTGTACTCTTCGAAGCACCACGAGCGCAGGATCTTGGTGAAGTGCCGCTTCCCAGACACTACGAGACGTTAGCCTGAAACTGGCTGAAATCACTGGAGGGATCGCCGCAAACCGCTCCCTTCATGGATTTCAGGCAATTCTACTTCGGGAGTCTACTTCACGACAGTAACACAATTCTCCGCCAATGGCCGCATCTTCATTTCGCGCCCGGCTTTGCCGCGGAGATCCCGCCGCGATGCGCAGCCATGGAAGGGAGACACGCTAGCCGCGCGGGAGTTCACTGACGGCGCGCCAGGCTTGATCGATGGCCACATCCGTGTAGGCACTGGCGCCGGCGTCGGAGTTGGCGATAGCGATCTTGCCGAATGGCTTCCGCCCGATAACCCAGGGTTGCTCCCCTTCTTTCCAGTCAGGATCGAACAGCGCGTTCGGCGTGAAGGCGTAACCGTGCGCCCAACGATTGACGGTGATGCCTTCGATGTCCTTCGCCGGGTCGAATCCAGTTCCACCGAGCATGCGTCCCAGTTGGTCGCGGATGTTTCTCTCGAATTTCGAAAAAGGCGTCTGAAGCAGTTCTGCTCGCCCGGCGCGATTCTGGTCGCGCTGCGGTAGTCCGGGCTTGCAAGGCGTTCGCAGCATAAAAAGGACCGCCGGTTCCTCCGGGTTGCTCGGGAAGCGGTACTGACCGAGACTCACCGGGAAATCCAGCGCTGTATAAGTGTGATATCCACCCGGAGCAACGATGTGATGCGCATTCAGCTTGGCAAACGCGGTCCAGTTCCGTAGCGCCACGTGCGTGTAAACGAGCGGTGCTTTCACGAGATACGACAGCGCTTCTTTTTGCTTCTCCGGAAGCTCAGGGCAAAGGTGCGGAATCATGCCGCTGTAGCAAGCCAGCACGCAATTCTTTGCCACCACCGTCTGTTGCTTTCCGCCGCGCACGTAGGCAATTTGCACTTCCCTCCCGGCGTTGGTGTGCTGCACATGGACGACTGTGCTGTTCAGCCGGACGCGAACCGATGCTCCAGCTATGTCCAGCTTGCTGTAATCCGCCTTCGCGGTGACCACATCCTCCATCGTCGTTCCAGGAAGCGCCTCCGGGATCAGGGATCGAACCAGCAGCCTGGCGATCGAAGCGTTCCCATCCGGGAAATGAAAAATGTACGGCTCCTCCTTCCCTGCTTCGGGCAATCCCAAGCCCTGAAAACCGGCGTAAGTAAACGAGCCGTAGTCGTCCCCTGCCTCGTAGCAGGCCATAGCCGGGACGGATTCAATACCAACGCAAAAAAGATCGTGCGTAAACGTCTGGAAGAACCGCAGCGCTTCCTCTATCAGCTTGCAGTGCTTCGTCAAATACTCCGCGTAGCTGATCTTGTTCAGCAGCGTGGTTTTTTCTCCCACGGACATTCCCGCCAAATAATCTTTCTTCTCGGTGTAAACGCGGGCGATGTCTTTTCGCGCCGCATCGGAGAGCGGTGCTTTGGCAAGAAACTCCGGCCATGGCGTGGCGTTCATGCCGGTGACCAGGCGGTCTTCGCCAAACGTTTCCTTATCGAAAAACGCCGCCGTCCCCATCTTCGAATAGAGTTTCTGGTCGTAGGCCTTGTAAAACTTCTCCGTCTTGACGCCGATCTCCGAGATCAGCGCTTTTGCGACATCGCTGTATTTCCCTGGACTCTCGATGGATTGCGTCCCGCCGTAACCCAGCACCATACGCCCGCCGGCGCGAAATTCATTGCGCTTGGCGTGTCCGCCGAAATCGTCGTGATTGTCGAGAATTAGAATGCGCGCGCTCTTCCCGGCAGTTTTGTGGAAGAAATAGGCGGCTGCCAATCCACTGATGCCTCCGCCAACTACCACAAGGTCGTAGTTTTCGCCGGTATCGACGGGTTCCCCGAAGGAATCCGCAGCTTCGCCATCGCGCAACCGATGGGCAAATGTAAATGTTCCGTCATGATTCCCGCGCATTCCCATCCGTGCGGGCGGGTAATAATCCAGCGCTTTTTCCGGCGCAAATTCGTCGAGCGCCGCAGCGGCGAGCAGGGTCTCCGTTCCAATCCCGCCTCCCACGAGCGTTCCACCAGCAGCGATGGCCACGCCGTTCAGAAAATCCCGGCGCGTGATTTCACGATCCATGCCCAGATCTTTTATTTTTTCCTCTTCGCTCATCTCCGGCCCCTATTTCATTCCGCAGCCGCCGATTATAGCCTGCTGCGGCCAACTCTACACATTTCAAGCAGTCTCTTACTGCCTCGTCCCAGCAAATTGGATTATTGGACTAATTCGCGGAAATGATGCCATCGGAGAGTTCGGTCATTCATAACTAGCCACGACCTCGTCGTTGTTCGCGACAACAAATCCGCGCAGGGTGTGGGCTAACTCGGCAACCGTTTACGCGCGCGAATCGTAATCTTTCGCGAACCATGTAAGATTCCTTCTGTGGGCAGCTTCATGACCTTACCCTGGAACAAGCAGACTGCCGTGATTACCGGCGCGGGAAGCGCTGAAGGCATCGGCTTTGTGGTCGCGCGACGGCTCTATGCTGCGGGCGTGCGGGTGGTGATTACTTCGACCACCGATCGTATCCATGCCCGCGCTCGCGAACTCGATGCCGACGGCGAGAAAGTTCTTTCTTTCATCGCCGATCTCACCGTCGAAACCGACGTGCAACGATTTGTCGATTCCGTCCTCTCGCGCGCAGGCCGCATCGACATTCTGGTGAACAACGCCGGCATGGCCCAGACCGGGCGCCCAACCGATAGCAAACCGCTCATCGAGACTTCCTTCGCGGAGTGGCAAAACCAGATTTCGATTACCTTGCACACCGCCTTTCGCATGACCCGCGCGGTTTTGCCCGGAATGACGCAGCAGAAGTACGGCCGCATTGTGAATGTCACCTCGGTGACCGGTCCGCTGGTCAGCAACCCCGGCTCCGCCGCTTATGGCGCCGCGAAAGCGGCCATGGACGGCATGATGCGCGCCGTCGCCATCGAAACTGCCGGCGATGGGATCACCATCAACGGCGTCGCTCCCGGCTGGATCGCCACGGCCTCCTCCACGGACTCGGAAAAAATTGCCGCGCTTCACACACCTCTCGGCCGCGCCGGCACGCCAGACGAAGTAGCCGCCGCAGTTTGTTTCCTCGCCTCCCCCGAAGCTTCCTACATCACCGGGCAAGTCTTGGTCGTCGATGGCGGCAACGTCCTGCAAGAAAACAAAGGTGCCTGAAGTTTTCATTCGCGCTTGCTGCCATCTCCACGCTGCGCCAAACTCGTTATTCATTAGCGAATCGGGCAATCTTATTGATTGTTGAGGAGTCTCCCATGCGTCGCATTCTTCTCATCTCCTTGTTGCTTCTGCTCCCAGTACCGTTGCTCGCACAGCAGAATTCCCCACCGCGTCCGCGCCCCAAAATCGGCGTAGCGCTCGAAGGCGGCGGCGCCATGGGCCTCGCACACATCGGCGTCTTGAAGTGGTTCGAGGAGCACCACATTCCCGTGGATTACGTCGCTGGGACCAGCATGGGCGGACTGGTCGGCGGATTCTACGCCACCGGAATGAGTCCCGACGAATTGAAAACCCTCATTGATGGCATGGACTGGCGGAAAATTCTGGGCGACCGCACTCCCTACGAAGATTTGTCCTTCCGCAGAAAAGAAGATCAGCGCGCCTATCCGAACTCTCTCATCTTTGGACTCCGCGACGGCCTGACCTTGCCCGCAGGGCTTAACGCAGGCCACCAGATCGGTTTGCTGATTGACCGTGTGACGCTCCCTTATGACGGAGTGCCTTCGTTCGATTCCTTGCCCGTTCCCTTCCGCTGCGTGGCCACGGACCTTGTCAGCAAGAAGTCCTATGTCTTCAAAGACGGCTCGCTCGCCGTGGCGCTACGCTCGACGATGTCGATTCCAGGCGCATTCTCGCCGGTTCATGACGGCAAAGCCGTTTTCGTGGATGGCGGACTCCTGGACAATCTACCGACGGACGTCGTGCGCCAAATGGGTGCGGAGATCGTCATTGCCGTTCACCTGGAGCGCGGACCCGTCGAAGCAAAAGACATTCAGTCCCTCTTCAGTGTCCTGGATCATTCCGTGAACGCGGTGTTGGACCAAAACGAGTTGCGCAGCCTGGAGCAGGCCGACGCGGTCATTTCCGTCCCACTGGCCGAATTCCATATGAGCGACTATACGAAGAGCGATCAGATCATGAAGCGCGGCTACCAAGCCGCGAATTCACGCGCGCGAATGCTCGAAGCGTTTGCTCTTGGCGATGCGGATTGGCAAGAACACCAGCAAGTACGCGAAGCCCGCAAGCGGAGCGATGTTCCCACACCGCAATTCATCGAAGTCGAAGGAACAAACGCGCATGAAGCAACCGACGTCTCTCGCTACGTAAAACGCTTCCAAGGCAAACCGGTCAATCCCGAAAAGCTGGACGAAATCCTGACTCGCTTGACTGGAGTGGGCCGCTACGATTCCGCTGGCTACCGGCTCATCGAGAAAAACGGTCAGACGGGCCTGCTCGTTCAGGTCGTCGAGAAAAATTACGCCCCGCCCATGTTCCAGACCGCCTTCGAAGTAGACGGCTCGCAGAGCGGCAATGTGGATTTCACCGTGGGCACGCGCTTCACGTTTATGGACGTCGCGGGCTTTCGCTCGGAATGGCGCACCGACGTGCTGCTCGGCAATACCTATGGCATCCAGACGGAATTGTTCCGGCCATTTCGCGCCGAGAGCCCATGGTTTTTTGCGCCGCACGCCGACGCCAGCGACACCACGTTTCAGATTTACGCCAAGAACGATCCGCTGGCGGACTACCGCATCTATCGCATCAATATCGGCGCTGACCTGGGCTACAGCTTCGGGCGCTTCGGCGAATTGCGCGTTGGCTACGAAGTTGGCTCCCTGAATACCAAGCTGCGGCTAGGATCGCCGGAAATTCCTTCGGTGGAAGGCCGCGTGGGACAGACACACGTGCGCTACTTGCTGGACCACACTGACGATCCCGTGATTCCTCGCCGCGGTTTCCGCGCCGAAACAAACTTTCGCTGGTTCGACCAGAGCCCCGGCGCCAAGGGCGGTTTTCCTTCCATGGACCTGAAACTGGGATATTTTCAGCCCATCACAAAGCCCGCCTCGCTTTTCGTGGAGAGCGAAGGCGGCACCACCTTCGGCTCCACAAGCACGGGAGTTCCCCAATTCTTTCTTGGCGACCCGGTGCGGCTCAGCGCTTACGGCCAGAACGAATTTCAGGGCAATCAGTATTATTTATTTCGCGCGGGATACATGCACGACCTGTTGACCCTGCCGCCCTTTGTCGGAAAAAAAGTCTACGCCGTCGGTTCCTACGAAATCGGAAAAATGTACGGCGTAACCACCGGCACCGAATTCCCCACCGATGTTGCCCTCGGATTTTTGGCCGAAACCGCCGTCGGCCCTTTCTTCATCGGCGGCAGCGTCGGCGACTCCGGCCACCGCAAGTGGTTTTTCCAACTCGGCCGCGTGTTCTGAAATTACGTCTGTATTTCAGTCGCAGAACTTACGCGCTTATGCTTTTCGTGACTGCGATAAGTTTTTTCTATTTTTCATGGCATGCTTTTTATGGCACCTTTGCGGCTGTCCTAAGGAGGACCACGTCCATGCAGCGGTTGATTCATTGCCGTTTTGCGACGTTGCCGGAGCGACTTAGTCGCGGCAGCGAATGGGCGTCGTCTGCTCTCTTCAGCTAGCCCACTTCTCTTCCGGCGACATTTTTAACTAATTCCGGCGTTGCGCGGCCAAGTGTGCCGCACTGTCGCGCGAATTCTACATCTCGCGCGAATCATCGCTCCTGGTGTGCCAACACGAATGTGTTCGTGCACCAAGAGCACTCCCCGAAGCGCTGAAGCGCTTCTTAGAAAAGAGAAAGTTATGGTCACCATCAAAGTCAAGGACGGCACCCCGCAGGGAACCGCAACCTTGTGTGTGACCTGTCGCTGGGCTCATATCGTGAAGGGATTCAGTTCGTCACAAAAGCAGATTCGCTGTGGTTGGCTTGCATACAACCCGCCGGTGAAATTTCCGGTGAGTCAGTGCAGCACCTATGACGACAAACGCCTCCCAAGCAAGCGCGATATGGAGCAGATCGCCTGGATCCTGCTGACCAAAAAGGCGGGCCGCACCATCGGCTTCGTCACGGCCAAGCAATTCTGGGAGATCGAAGGGGATGATGCGGAAATCATCCCTGCAGCTTCAGTTGAATCGAAGATGCAAGAGTAAGCAGAGGGCGCACCCTCCAAATGGAGGGCGCGGTTTTCTGCGGTACCAAAATTTCTGATTCCTACGGGAGGTTGTCATGCGAAACGAACACTTCAACGATCAACCGTGCTTTCGAGCGCAGCAGTAAGCGCCGCAAGGGCTATCCGTCCGAAACCAAAGTGAAACGCGGAACGCGAGTGGTCCACGGCGAAAAAGAACTCGTCGAAAAACTCGGCCGCAACGACCTGTGCCCATGCAGCTCCGGCCGCTACTTTCAAGCGTTGTTGCCTCCGTACCGGCAAATACGACGGCACCAACCGCGCCTACTTTTTTCCGCGAATAGCCACGGGTCGAGCGAAGGGATGCACCCTTCCATCGAGGGAGGGTGCAGCTCCAATTTGCATTCAGTCTGACCTGATCAGCCTAGCGCCGGCGGTACGCCAGAACGTTGTCGCCGTATGGACCTCTCGTGGCGAAGGCCACCGTATGCCGGTCCACAAACTCGAGCGCCTTGACGTGGTGCGCCGAAAGCGCGTCATTCGACAGAAAGATCCCGCCGGGATTCATCATCCGCGCAATGCTCGCCAGCGCCAGCGCCTGCTGAAACCGGTCGTAGTAAACGAGGATATTCGTCGCGATCACCAGGTCAAACGCCTTCCCTTCCTCCATATCCACTCGCTGCGTCACAACATTCAAATCCAGCGGCGTGACGCGCGACGCAAATCGCGGTGCGATCGCCACGGCGCGAAGTGTCACCTCCCCCAGCGTCTGCGGCACAGGGAGCGGCTTCGCCTGCGTGCCCAGGATTTCTCCAAAATGCTCCCAGTAGTCCACCGCGCCCGGCGGCCAGTCCGCCGTCGTGTCCCTCGGCAATTGCACCGTATAGGCCCGCCCCGCGCGCGCCTCCCGGACCAGTTTCGCGACGTGCGCGTTTACCCCCGGATTCAAATCCAGCGTCACCACCTCAATCTCGTCCGGCTTGCCCAGTTTCAGCCGCAGCGCCGTTTCCATCGCCGCAAACGGCTGGATGGTTTGCAAAGGATAAAAATCGTAGCCGTTGTGCTTGTTGGTGAAGTCCAACCCCGGACCGATCACCGCGATTCGGCGAATGCTTCCTTCCGCCAGCACTCCCCTGGCGGAAAGCGCGCGCAGCGTGTCTTCAAGCGCATAATTCGTCATCAGCGACGTGTCCGCCGAAAGCCCGCGCGTCTGGTACAGCGTTCCTCGCGTGGACAACACCTCTTCCACGTCGCCGGTATTTCCCGCCGCCACCAGTTTTTTCTGATAGGCTCGCTGTTCTTCGGCGAATCTCTGCAGATTCACAGTCAGGAATTGCGGCACTCTCTCTTGTGCGATTCCCTTCCGCTTCAGAAAGTCTCGGACAATGCGGATCCGTTCATTCGGACTCGCCGCTCCCACCGCTGCAGCAAGCGCGTGCATGCGCGCCCGCGCGGCGTCCGAAACCTCTCCTCCCTCCGCAACCGCGCTCTCGGCGCTTTCCATCCGCGGCAGGTTGGTGTAGGAAGTGCCGTACAAAATCATATTGCTGATGGAATCTTCCACGCCTTGGTCAATCCGCGCGCGTACTTGCGCATCCTGCCCGCGAATCCAGCGGTCCCACGCCGTCGAATCCGCAATGTCGCTGCCCGGAATCCCGGAATCGGCAAACAGCCCCAGCGTTTCCGTAACTTCCCCGAAACGGAGATACCAGACTTTCCTGTCGGCAGAAAAAACAACTGTGGAGCAGAACAACGCCAGAAGAAAAAACACCAGCCATCGCGATCGGCGCGAAAAATCTGCGGAATAGGCAATCATCTCGCGAGTATCTTAGGGCCCGCTCCGCTTTCCGTCAAATTCGCTCGGCACTCGCAAAGCATTTGCACACTTTTTATTCGTCTCTAGTGCGGGATGGCAATTCATCGCCGGCACGGGGACGCTTGCCGCCGCGGCGCCCCATGAGCTTGTCAAAAGCCTTGAAGTCAGCACGGGCTTTGCGGCTGGCAAAGTACTCCGCCGTTTGCATGGCGGAGAGCTTTTCCGCCACCGCCGTGGCCACGAACTGGTTAATGCTCGTCCCATCTTCTTTACTCTGCTGCTCCACCGCTTTTTTTAGCGAACGCGGCAAACGTAGCAGGTAAGTCTTCGTCTCGCTCATCGTCGTATCCTTTCCAGCGCATCCCGGGGCATCATTAGTTCAATCCCGAAGCGCGACGGCACATCTCCGAAATCCCGCACGTTAAATGTGACCAGAAGATTGGCCTGCCCGTTGACTGCCGCTTCCAGGACCATCTCATCGCCAGGGTCACGCAACTGCGGTCGCCACAGAAAATGTGTCTCCACCGGCTCTGCCATCGCTACAACAGCATCCAGGAATATCTCCACTTCCCGCTCACTCAGCCCGGCCGCCAACCGATGCTCTGCCTCCGAACAAATGGCCTCATATTCCATGGCCAGCGGGACACTCACCAGGAGCGTGACCTTGCCTTGCCGTGCTTCGCGGAGAATGGCAGCAGACGCGCCACCGGGGCTTCGCATTCCCGCCACAATGACGTCCGTATCCAAGACCGCTCTCATATCGCTGATGATATCATATTGTAGGTGATATTATGCTCTCTGATTCACGTGCAATCCACCCGAGGATGCGGAAAACCGCGCAGCGGAGCATGCAGAAGAAAATCTTGACTTTCGCTTTTTATTCGCCTATAGTCCGGGGCGGTAGAGGAAACGGGAAACGGGTGGCGCGCCGCCTCCATTGCCGATCAGGCTCTCACGAGCCTGCCTGCGGTAGGCAGGTCGGCCGCCGCCCGTTGAAAGTTCCGAGCCGTAAGCGGGGTGAGGGGTCGACTTGCAAACCGATCCCTCGACTCCGGAAGCCGACCGCGTCGGCTTCTTTGGCTCGGAGATAGTATAGGCGTCCCGCTTCTCTGCGTTGACCGCTGTGCGGTCACAGTTAACCAGGAGCCGCCATGGACGTCTGTGTCGAAAACGTATTCACCACCCCCGCCATTGAAGCCATCAACATAATCCAAGCAACCACCGAGGAAAACGCTCGCGCGGCTATTGCGGATTCCTCCGAATCGGGCAGCAGTTGTAGTGGCGGGTCTTTAGACCCGTCGCCGAAGCCAGACGCCCCACAACCGCAACTGGCGGCGGAAAAAAATCCCTGGTCCGCGTGGGCATGGCTGGGAGTATGCAAAAATTCCAGCCGCAAAATTTCCAACACGATTCCCAACATCGTGCACGTGGATGTGGACGCGTTTTTCGCCTCCGTCGAGCAAGTCCTCAATCCCAAGCTGCGCGGCAAGCCCGTGCTGGTAGGACGCGGCTGTGTGGCTTCGGCAAGCTACGAAGCAAAATTCCGCGGCGTAAAAACGGCGATGAGTTTCCGCGAAGCGCTGCGCATCTGCCCGAAAGCCATCGTCGTCCCCGGACAATACGAGCACTACGCCGATTTTGCCGAGCGCGTGCGGCGCATCCTCGAAACCTACACGCCCGCGGTGGAAACCGCCGCGCTCGACGACTTTTACCTCGACTTTGCCGGCACCGAACGCCTCTATCCCGATTACGAAGCCACGCTGCGCCGTGTGCAAGCGGAGATACGCGAGCGCACCGGCCTGGGCGTTTCGGTTGGCGCGGCACGTACAAAAGTCGTCGCCTCCATCGCTTCGCGGATCGAGCGCCCGCGCGGCTTTCGCATGATCGCGCCCGGCGAAGAAGAAACTTTCCTGACGCCGCTGCCCGTGGAAAAACTCCACGGCATCGGCCACGTCCACACCGGCACGCTGGCCGAGCGTGGCATCGCCACGATCGGCCAGCTGCGCCAGGTGCCCAAGCCCGCGCTGCAAGCCGCTTTCGGCGACGTCATCGGCCAGCAAATCTGGGAGCGCGCCCGCGGCCTCGATGGCCGCGAAGTGCTGCTCCCTTCCACGCCGAAATCCGTTTCGCGCGAAACCACCATCGAAGGCGGCACCATCGACACGGAATTTCTCGGCGGTCTGATCGAGTATCTCAGCGAGCGCATTGGCTCGACGCTGCGCGAATACGGCAAGCAGGCGCGTACCATCGGCCTGCGCATCCGCTATGTCGATCACTTTTCGGCGCACCAGACGGTGCGCCTCACCAAACCAACCAACGACGAGCGCGAACTGCTCGCCGCCGCAAAAGACCTTTTCGCCAAATTGTTCACGCGCCGCGTGGCCGTTCGCCTTGTCGGCGTCAGCGTGAACAACCTTGAAACCGACAAACGCCAGCACGAACTCTTTGACACCAACGCCAATCGCCGCTGGTACCTGAACCGCAGCCTCGATTCCGTGCGCGGCCGCTACGGCTGGAACGCCGTCTTCTACGGCAAAGGCCTCGAACTGCGCGAGCATTACGCCACCAAGCCCAACGGCCTGGTGCTCTCGACGCCATGCCTGTCGCGGTAGTTTGCTTCGTCACGGTAGTTTGCTGAGTTTTTCCCTCCCCTTCCCTGCCTGATTTCAATTCG
>JBGPIX010000003.1:0-44475 GCA_041485085.1 Candidatus Acidiferrum sp. | reverse complement strand
TTGTTCCTTGCGCGAAAGCCCCCAGCGATAACCCGCAAGCGCTCCGTCCTCGCGAATCACGCGATGGCACGGCACCACGATGGACACGGGGTTCGTCGCGCAAGCCCTCGCCACCGCCCGCACGGCCTTCGGTTGCCCCAGCGACCGCGCGACTTGCGAGTACGTGCGTGTACGCCCACGCGGAATCCGCTGCAATTCCTGCCAAACCCGCCTCTGAAACGCGGTCGCTTGTAAGTCCAGGGGCAGTTCCAATCGCGGCCGTTTCCCCTCTATCCGCTGCACGATCTCTCGCACCCAGCGCTGGAACGAATCCGTGGCGGGCGCAATTTCCGCGCGCGGATATTCCTTGCGTAGTTCCTCAACCATTGCATTGGCCGCATCGCCCAGGTAAACCGCCGAGACCCCGCGCTCCGTCGCCGCCACCAGAACTTTTCCCAGCGGCGATTTCGCAATGCTGTATCCGATTTTCATACCCTGTCCTCCTTTTTGATAAGTCGCCGGCGTCATGCCCAGTTGCGCGTTGCTGCGTTCATAGACGCGGCTGGATGATCCATAGCCTGTTTCGTACAGCGCATCGGCGATGCTCTTGCCCGCTCGCAGCATCGCCTTGAAGCGTTTGATGCGCAGCGCTTCAGCAAGCTCACGCGGCTTCAACCCTGTCACTTGCAGGAACGCGCGCCGCAGAGTCGCTTGCGTGGTCCCCAGCGTCTCAGCCAAAGCTCCCAAACGAACGCCCTCTTCACTCGACTCGGCAAGATGACTGGCCGCGCGTTGCACCAGCGCCACCGGAGCCGCAATCTCATTCGGGCGGCAACGCAGGCAAGCCCGGTAACCTTGCTTTTCCGCTTCTTCCCGCGTTCGGAAAAAGGTGACGTTTCGCCGCAACGGCCGGCGCGCCGGACACGAAGGCCGGCAATAGATATGCGTCGAGCGCACCGCCAGCACGAAGCTCCCATCGGCTCGCGAATCGCGCGCCAGCGTAGCCTGCCAGTATCGCGCCGCTGCGTGCGATGAGATGTTCTGTACCAACTTGGTTTGTGTGTGGCTCATGTTCAACACGCCAAAAATAGCGCAAGCAAAAGAGCAAATCTATCCGCAAAGCATGGGTCAAACTAATGGGGGTAGAAAGAGGACGGGCCGCAACCCGCGGCCATCGGGCCAGAAGCGGCGCTGGCGCGGCCTCATGCTTCCTTCGGTTTGTAAGATTAGCAGCGGCATTCGGGGAAGCCGCACGGTGTCCGGCCGTGCGCCGGCGGTTTGTTCACGTTGCGATGGAATCCTTTGGCGTGGCCGCATTCGCAGCGCTTCTTTTTTGGTGAATGTCCGCGGGACAAGGTTGTGGCTCCTTCCTGGGCGGCGGTGCTGCGATAAACCAATGGCCGTTGTCGTTGAACTTAAGTATGCCGCTATCCAAGGGGATGCGCTACCGATCTATCCGGTCAGATCCAGCAAAGAGAAGAAGGGTGAGGCAGCGAATAGACGGAACAATCAGGCTTCGCCAGGGGCAGGCAGCGGAGCTGTGACAGGTGCCGCCGCTCGATGCGGCGCCGTGATTACCAGAATGACCGCCGTCAGGATGACCGCCGCGGCCACGATCGTGCGCACTGTAATCGTCTCGCCAGCGAGGAGCCATCCCAGAAACAACGCCACCACCGGATTCACAAACGCGTAAGTCGCCACCCGCGCCGCGGTGCTCTTATGAAGAATGTAGATATACGCGCTGAAACCGATGCCCGATCCAAACACGATGAGATAACCGAGCGCCAGCCACGAGCGCAGCGAAATCGCGCCAATGTGCAGCCCGCGGAATTCTCCAGCAAACAGCCCGGCGATCAGGAGAATCATCCCTCCCGCAAGACTTTGCATCGCCACTCCCAGCATCGGCGAGCTGGGCATTCTTCCATGTTTCGAATAGAGCGATCCACACGCCCAGGCCAGCGAAGCAATCACTAGCACTGCCGCACCCAATGGATTCACGCGCTCCGAACCTCCGAGGTGCGCCGGCCCAACCAGCAGGGCAAGCCCCGCAAATCCCATCAGCAGCCCCATAGTCACCCGGGGCACCGGCCTCGCCCCGCCAGGGCGGAGCCAGTCCACGATCACCAGCCACAGCGATACCGTGGCCACCAGCAGGGCCGTGACGCCCGAGGGCACCGTCTGCTCTGCCCAACTGACTCCCCCATTGCCGACAAAGAGCAACAGAGCGCCAGCCACAATCGCAGTACGCCAATTTGCCGCCGTCGGCCTTATCCCGGTCTTCCATCGCATAGGTGGGTAGAGGAAGAGGCCGACGGTGATGTGCCGAAGACCTGCCAGGATGAGCGGGGGGAACGATTCGATCCCAATCCGGATCGCCAGGTATGTCGAGCCCCAGACGACATAGACGGCAGCAAACGCCATCAGGACGAGCGTGGTTATCCGGGCAGGACTGTGCGACAAGGGCGTTGGACTTCCCACAGGATGTTGAGTATCGTGCGCTCGCCCGGACATTTTTTTCTAGGGACTGCTCTCTTAGAAATAGCGGCAAAAGTCCGGAGTGTCGAGCACCATATTGGTAGCGGCCTTTTGGGAGCAATCCACAGAATGTTGTGGGTCGGTTCCGGTACTATTACTAAGTGTTTGAAGTTAAGACACTTCCTCCGTTTTCCACAGGTTGACGTTGACTCCTACTAATGACATCTTAGCGCTCCACACCGCGTTACGGGGACGCGGTAAATCCAGAAAGTCAGTTCGGCAGTTCATTTTGTTGGGCCGTTGCCAGCGACAGGGAATTAACGTCTCTGAGGGTGATATGAGCGCGACGAAGCGCGCAACTCCATCGGAATTGTGGCCAGCCAAACCAGCCGCGGAACCTCGCGAGCTGGTCCTTGGACCACAACCGCTCGTCAATCCGCCGCGCGTCCCTGCCCTTCGCATCGCGCCTCTACTAGGTCCAACTCAGCCTCGCCGCTTCGTCAGGGTGCCCACGCATGCCGTGGGCGTCCATCCTGAACATCGTGAATACCCCCGCGCGACTCTGAACCTCCCGTTGCGCCTTCGCGGTGCCGGCGGAGTCCCAGAAGAATCTCCCGTAACCCTCGTTACTCGCGACATCAGTTCCACTGGCGTTTATTTTCTCTGCCCCAGGCAATTGCCAGTCGGCGCTTCGATCGAACTCGAAATTGTCCTGGTCAGCAAACCTCTGGGTCTCGGCAATGTCGTCATGGCCACCATGGCTCATGTATGCCGCGCAGAGGCCGCCGCCATGCCCGGATGGTATGGCATCGCCGCAGCCTTTGATGACGTCCAGTTTGACCGCGACGACCACATGCCCTCCCGTTTTCTGAAACCCTAGGTTCGCGCCAACTCACTCTTCTAGACTGACTCTCGAACTCGCTTATTCCTTTCCCTTCAGACTCCACCGAATTCGGCCTTCACGAACTTTCTGTTAACCTGTTGCAGAATGCCCGCGCAACGCAAACAAAGCATTGAAGGAGTCCTTTTCGACTGGGATGGCACGCTCATCAATTCCTACCATGCCGACACCTCCGCGTATCTGGCAATGTTCAAGGAAATGGGCATCGCCTGGGGAATCGGCGAACTTGAGAAGCACTACTCGCCGAACTGGTATCAGGTTTATCGCGCTGCCGGGCTCCCGCGGAATCGCTGGGATGAAGCGGACCGCGCGTGGCGTGCGCATTATGCAAAGCACCGGCCGAAGTTGATCGTCGGTGCGCGCAGGATTCTCGCGACCGTTGGAAACTCCCATCATCTTGGCCTCGTCACCAGCGGTGATCGCGACCGCGTCACCCGTCAATTGCGTGAGTTTCGCTTGACAACGCTATTCGCCGCCCGCGTTTGCAGCGGGGACACCCCGCGCAAGAAACCGCATCCGGAGCCTCTGCGCCTGGCGTTGCGCCAGATGAAGCTCGATCCCTCTGCCTGTGTCTACGTCGGTGATGCCCCACAGGATATAGAGATGGCCCATCGCGCCGGTGTGCGTGCCATCGGAGTGCTCGGTCCCTTCCCCACCGAAAAACGTTTGCGCGCCGCGAAGCCTGAGTTTCTGATGGATTCGCTGGAAGAACTCCCGAATTTACTGAAAGAATTGCTCCGCGGATGAACTGCTTATTTTACAAAGCGCCGTGGTAGGACAGGCATTCTTGCCTGTCCTCAGTTGGAACCGCCCCCACCGGGTTTCGGTGAAATTTTCGGAGCCAGCTCCACTCCCGCCGGTGCCGCGCCTGGGATCGCTTTGAAGTCCGTCCACTTAATCACAATTCGAACGGGAATCTCCTGCCCCTTCAAATTCAGCGTGGCGTCCGATCGCGAGTAGTTCGGAAACCAGTACTTTCCATCCACATATTCCCGATAAGTTTCGAACAGGCTGAAAGGCACGTCTTTCATGGCGTGGACCTCGCCCTGATCGTTGGCCCATTTCCCGTACGTTTTCACCACTTCCAGATATTTCGCATCCACCCACACGATGCCGTCGAAATAGGCCTTGGAGCGTTCGACCATTTTCGGTTTCACCTGAAAGAGGTAGCAATCAATCTCGTCCACCTGTTCCTTGCCCACGTATTTCAGGTCGTATTTCGCAAGCTGACTCGAAGTCAGCGGAAACGCGGGAATGCGCTGAAGCCCTTCGAGATCTTCCGACCGGAGATAAAGATGTTGCAGGGTCGATTGAGGCTTTTCGACCACTTTTTCAAAGAGCTTCCCATCCACATCCCGGCCCGGTTGCGTCACCAGCACAAATTCGCCCGCGAGCTGCCCGTCCGGACCGAACTCCTGGATTCGAATCGTCTTCCGGTAGGTGTATCGCGTGCGCGAAAGGATGTACTCGTCTTCCTTCAGGGAGAGACGCTTGGTGATTTCAGCTTCGGGGAGCGCCGGTGGCGCTTCCGGCTCCGATTCATTTCCGATTCGCGTGACGTGGTGGTCCGGCGGCGGAGTGATCGGCCCCTGCTGGCCCGCCTGCGCGCGCATCGGCGGTGCCTGCGCTGCGCACATCGCCAGCAAGACCAAGGCTGGCAATAGCAATGAGAAGTTTTTTTCGCGCCGCAAAAGCCTCGCCTGATTCATAAGATATTGGATGCGCGGAATCCGTCTTTAGGCAGCCCCGCGCGCACTGCTCAACCATGAGTTTAGCTCACTCCGAGCGCGCAGCCCTAGTTAGACGACTCAAGGCCCAGCCGTATCTCCACCAGTCACCAGTCACTTCGCCTCTCCCGCTCATCAACCTAGGAAATCATCCCGAACTCTCTGCTACAATTTTGAAGATTCGTGAGCGACGCTAAACTAGCCAAGCGGTATTTTGTCTCGGGAATGGTCCAGGGTGTGGGCTTTCGCTATTTCACCCAGGCTGCCGCTGAAAAACTGCGCGTCAGCGGCTTTGTTCGAAACCTTCACGATGGCCGCGTGGAAGTATTTGCCATGGGTGCGCCGCAGCAACACGCCGAATTGCGATCCATGCTGGAGCGCGGCCCCCGTTTCTCCAGCATTAGCGCAGTTCAGGAAGAAACCGCCGCACCGGATCCGCAGTACGAGGGCGGATTCGTCATCAATCCCAGCGCTTGAACGAGACTTGTAGAAAATAGTATGAAGGGGAGACGTTCGAATGAACGATTTGAAGAAGCTGATCCGCGAAGTGCCGGACTACCCGAAGCCGGGCATTCTGTTCTATGACATCACGACTCTGCTCAAAGACAAGCAAGGTTTCCATAAACTTGTAGACCGGCTTTGCGAGCACTACTCCGGTCACACCATTGATGTGGTAGCCGGAATCGAAGCGCGCGGCTTCATTTTTGCTCCCGCTCTGGCCTACCGGCTTGGCGCAGGGTTCGTTCCTGTTCGAAAGCCAAAGAAGCTTCCCGCAAAGACCGCTAGCGTCTCCTACGTTTTGGAATACGGCACCGACACGCTCGAAATCCACGAAGACGCCATTAAACCCGGCCAGCGCGTAATTATTTGCGACGATCTGCTCGCCACCGGCGGCACCGCCGCCGCCACCGCCAAACTCATCCAGCAACTCGGCGGCATCGTCGAAGGCGGCGCCTTCGCCGTCGAACTCACCTTCCTCAACGGCCGCAAAAAACTCAACGGCCTCGATGTCTTCTCCCTGATCCAATACGACAAATGATTTTTCTATCGCTAGTGGGAAACAGGACCATGCGCAGATAAGAGACTCCAAAGAACTATCAAAACAAAAAGGATTCCGATCGCAAGAATAAGGCGCAAGTACCATCCTGCGTACGGCGGAGCGGAAGCAATGGTCGGCGGCGTTTCGATTGGCAGCGCGTGGATGCGCTCCAGAATCTCAGGCGGAGAGACCTCCCTACCGAGGCGGTGCGCCCAGTAAGCTCCTTCCGCCTTCAGTGGGTTCAATAGGAAGACCAGTTTCTTTCTTCGCTTGCCTCGACCTCTGATGAAAACCTTCAGCCGGGATCTCACCCACTGTATTTCCGAGACATCCGCCCACGACACAGTCTTGTGGCGAAAATAACGTCTGTAGCGGATTCCGGAACTGTCCACTGTACCGGTGACAAGCCCGTGGGCAAGCGCGCCAAAAATCAATAGCAAGCCAATAGAAGAAATCAGACCTGAAACGAAGGCGTCAGTTCCCAACGAAAGGTAGGCGAATTTCGCGTAGATCACTACGAGAAGTATCTGGGCGCCGCGGACTACAACCCACAATATCGGGAAGTCGATCTGTTCAGCGGTTCGTGCCTTGGACGACCCATCTTCCATGACAGCTCCTACTTGGCTCGGCTGCGAGCGTGTCGTTGGCGAATTGCTTCGAAGAGCACAACGCCGGCGGCCACCGAAACGTTGAGTGATTTCACCGGGCCAGTCGTCGGCAGCGAAACAACGAAATCACATCGCTTGCGTGTCAATTCATGCAAACCCTGGCCTTCGCTTCCGAGAACGATTCCCACCGGCGAGGTGTAGTCCACTTCGGTGTAGTTTTTCTCTCCCTCCTCATCCAAGCCCACCAGCCAATAGCCCGCTTCCTTCAACTCCTCCATCGTCCGCACAAGATTGGTCACCTTCGCGACCGGCAAATGTGCCAGCGCTCCCGCGGAAGCTCGCGCCACGGTATCGGTCAGCCCCGCCGCGCGCCGCTCCGGAATCACTACGCCATGCGCGCCCGCCGCCAGCGCCGTTCGAATGATCGCCCCGAGATTGTGCGGATCTTCCACTCCATCCAGCAAAACGATCAGCCCCAACTGTCCGGGGGCAGCCGCATTGGCATGCGCAAGAATGTCTTCCAAACTCGCCGCCGCTCGCGCCGCCGCCAGCGCCACCACTCCCTGGTGATCCTTCGAATTGGCCAGCCGGTCAATCTGCCCGCGATCTTCGAACCGCACCGAAACGCCCTGCTTGCGCGCCAGTTGCACAATTTCTTCCACTCGCGTGTCTTGCCGTCCCTTCGCAATCGCAATGCGATCGATAGGCCGCCGCGCCTCCAACGCTTCCTTCACAGCATGTATGCCCGTCAGTTTGTCCATGAAGTAGTGAGTTTACCGTCGCCAGCACGAGGTTTGACAGCCCAGATTTCGTAGTCTGCTAGATGGTAGGTCAGAAATTCTCGGCATGCCTGGTTCTCTGCTCTGTGCTCTCTGTGCTCTTTGTTTTCTCTGTGACCTCTGTGTTAAATCTCTCTTTCTTCGACACAGCGCTAGTCCAACGCCGAGCAAAACTCCACAATCCTCTCCCGCGCGTTTTTTACGGGTATTGCAAACGAAAGTGCGGCCGCTTCATCCAGCAACAAAATCACCCGGTCCAACTCCCCTTCCCCCGCACGCCCAGCCAGCGCCAACCGTATGGGATGAAACAACTCTCGCCCACGCAATTCCATCCCCTCTTTCAATGCTGTAACAATCTCCTTAAATCGATCCGACGTCAGCGCGGCTCCATCCAAAAGCAACAACGCCACCTGCCGCAGCACACCCCGCGCCGCGTACCGCGACAGCACTACGTGACTCTCTACTTTGGAAATGATTTCGCGCGCGTCGTACTGAAAAACCAGGCCGACCAGCTCAGACAGAGCAGCGCGATCAGCGGCATGCCCCCCGAGCATCAAAGCGGCCCGTTCGCACCAGGCCTGTTGTTCAACCGAAGGTTCTGCACCCAGCCAACCGCGCTCGCGCAGGATCGCGACCACATCGCCCGCAGCAAAAGGATTCTCCGCGGCAACCGGAACCTCGGAATGATCACCAGGAATCATCAAGAAGATTGTAGCGGACCGTGGCCCGTGTTGTAGTGGCGGGTCTTCAGACCCGTTCTTTTGTTCTCTCTGTCGGGGCGCTCCGTTGCTTACTCTAAGCTTCGAAATGCCGCGCCACCACAAGCACGCTTTCAAAAATCAGCGAGAAGTGATTGTAGCCACCACGTGCGCCGCAATCGCTTCTCCACGCCCAACCGCGTCCACGCCTTCATTAGTCTTCGCTTTAAGATGAATCTTCTCCACGCCGACACTCAACGCCTTCGCCAGCGCCTCCCGCATCTTCGGGAAATGCGGTCCCAGTTTGGGCTTCTCCGTAATCACAACTGCATCGATGTGCTCGATCTCGAATTTCTTTTCATCCAGCAGCTTTTTCGCATGTTCCAGAAAAATCATGCTGTTCGCGCCCTTCCACTTCGGATCCGTATCCGGAAAATGCGTCCCGATATCCCCCAGCCCCGCCGCACCTAGCAACGCATCGCAAAGCGCGTGCGCCAGCACGTCCCCGTCCGAGTGTCCCACCGGCCCCTTATCGAACGGCAGCTCAATCCCGCCAACGATAAGTTTCCGCCCGGTTTCCAGCCGATGCAGATCGTACCCAATTCCGCAGCGCGTGCTCATTTCTTTTGCCGTTCTCGTTCCGCGTAGAACCGCGCCAATTCCATATCCGCCGGCTTGGTAATCTTCATATTCCGCTCCGAGCCCAGCACGACATGCACATCGTGCCCCATGCGCTCGACAAGTCCCGCCTCATCCGAAGCATTCACGCCATCCGCCTGCGCCCGCGCAAACGCCTCTTTCAGCAGTTTCGTCGAAAACGCCTGTGGCGTCTGCGCCAGCACCACGCGCTCCCGCGGCACCGTGCCTGTAATCAACGCCACGTCCTCCGGCAGACTCGCGCGCTTCACTTCCTTCACCGTGTCCATCGCCGGTATTCCCAGAATCGCCGCCTCGCACTTCCGCGCCTCTTCAATCACCCGCGCGACTTGCTCCGGCGTTACAAACGGCCGTACCGCGTCATGCACCAGCACAATCTCCGTATCGTTCGCCACCTCGCGCAGCGCCGCCGCCACCGAATCCTGCCGCGAGTCCCCGCCTTTCACCACCCGCACCGTCTGAGAAAATTTTTCCTTCTTGATCCGCTCTTCGAGCCGCCCCACTTCATCCGCCCGCGTCGCCACAATAATGTCCGTCACCTGCGCGCAAGCCGCAATCCGCCGCAAACTCAGGATCACAATCGGCGTCCCGTCCAGTTCCAGAAACTGCTTGGGCGTTTCCGCGCCCATGCGCGTTCCCATACCAGCCGCAGGAACAATGGCAGCAATTCGGCTCATGTTTGGAGCGATCCCGCCCGGATGCGTCAAGGCAGGCCTTCGCAAACTTCAGAGTGTACCTCAAGCAGGGCTAAGGGGTGAAATTGGTAACCGAGCGGATGGTCGGTCAGTTTCCGGTTACCGCGTTTATCAGGACCTCCGAGGTCCAGTCGTCTTTTCAATACGACGTTTCTCCCACCCAATGACCATCTCTGCACTTCCGGTAACCATCGGATAGACGCTGCAGTTCGTCGTTCTCGTACATTGCTACAAAATCATCGATGACCCACCGGTTGTTCTCTAAAATCACGGTTGCAACGCTCTCAAAGTGGTCGGACGAAGCCGGATCGCCAGTGAACCTGAGATGAACATCAGTCCGGTTGTCTCCGATCGCTTTGCTTCCGAGAATCGAGAACTTCCTTGGGCCTGCCGCCTCGTTTGGTCCGGAGAACAGACCTTCCTCCAACCATGGAGTCGCGGGTTTGTAGTGGTTTGCTTCGAGAACATCGCCGTAACGCCGGTAATAATCGTCTTCGCATGCCTGCAGGCTCTCGAGTTCCTGAACGAGTCGTTTGCTCAGAAGTGGCCAAAGGGCCTTCTTTGCGGGTCCCTGAGGAATGCCTATGGGTCGGTATCTGGTGATGTAAGTGTAGAAGACACGCACGGCATCAAGCGCGGATTGTGAGGTATTGCTGTGCACCCGAAGAGATACGAGTATGCACGCCTCTATGCAGAACGCGGCTTTCGTCGAACGGAAAGAGCCGGTGGGTATCTTCGTTTCGCCCGCAAAGGGCGCGAAGTACTCTGAAGGTTCTAGTGAATATTCGGCCGTGACAGAGTATTGACCAGGCTTGTCGAAAACAAATCCTGCTCCGTCTTTGAGCGAAATAGTTCTCTTCGCAGAAATTTCCTGATGTCTCTCGAGCACAGCGAAATCAGAGGGAGAGTATCCCTTGGAATCGACTCGACCCTTGCCCCGCCACGGCACTTCCTTGCCATCAGGTCCAATTACACTGACATCCACAAATTCATCGCCTGTGAGACGACTCACAAAGATTGGTCCTTCTGACCGGTTGCGAAGGTAGAGAACAAGAACTACAGGCTCACCTCGTGCCAAGAGTTGCCTCGAAGGAAGCGCCTCAAAGACCAGTACGAGCGGTGATGCTGGCACCGCTGGAGCCTGCCCCCGCATGCCACTAGCGAGAACAAAAAAAGATGAGAGTAGCAATACAGAGGTTGTCGCAAACCAGCGGTTTGACCTGATCATACAGGATATTAGACACCGCAAATTGATATTCGGCCCGGTCAACTCCCGCCTTATCGGAAACTGACCCGCAACCGCAGAGCGTTACCGGCTATCTGACATCGGATTCCGGAAAAATGGGCCGAGCCTGTCGATCCAGTGGACCCTGTTCCGGGAGACGCGCGGGTGGTTCCACGCGGTTCGTCGCATCGGATCGCGCGCTGCTATTGCCTTCACCACGTCCAGCCGCAGCCGCTTGCCGCAAGGGAGGCGCCGCTTGTTCGGCGCGTTCCTCGAGCCGCCCAAAAATCATCTTCCCCGCCGTGGTCTGGTGCACCGACGTCACAATGATGTCCACGCTTTTGTTGATCAGCCGCCGCGCGCCATCCACCACCACCATCGTCCCGTCATCCAGATAAGCCACGCCCTGGTTCGGCTCCTTGCCTTCGCGCAAAATCAAAACGCGCATCGGCTCGCCGGGCAGCACCGCGGGCTTCAGAGCATGCGCGAGTTGGTTGACGTTCATCACCGCAAATCCCTGCACTGTAGCGACCTTGTTCAAATTAAAATCATTGGTAACAATTTTTGCCCCGGTTTGCCGCGCCAGCTCCACCAGTTTGTGATCCACGTCCCCCGCCTGCGGGAAATCCGCTTCCAGAATCCTCACTTCCACCTGGGGCATCTTCTGAATCCGTTGCAGCACTTCCAGCCCGCGCCGTCCGCGCTGCCGCTTCAGCGAGTCCGAGGAATCCGCCACCATCTGCAGTTCGTGCAGCACGAATTGCGGCACGCCGAGAACTCCCTCCATGAATTGCGCCTCGCAAATATCCGCAATGCGGCCGTCGATCAACACGCTGGTGTCCAGCAACTTCATGGATTCCGTGGGAGCTGATTTCTTGCTGAACAATCCATCCAAGGCATCAACCTTCACTTCACTGCCGCGCCGCGAACCCAGCACCAGTCCCAGATAACCGAAAGCAAAGAGCGCGGCAAATTCCAGGAACGACTTGGTGGGTTCGGGCTCGTTCGTTCGGGAGATCACCAGAGTCACCAGGAGGGCGGCGAATACACCGAGCACCGCTCCAAACGCCCCGCCCAGCAGCCCGCTCAACGCCGCCTGCCGCAGCCGCAACTCCGCCAGCAGCACCACCAGCGCAATCAACAATCCCACGGCGGCCGCCGCAAATCCTCTCAGTCCAAACGGCCCTGAGGTATAGCTCACTGCCCCCGTGCACGCGATCAAAAACACGCGCACTACCCAAAAATCCCAGCCCCCTCGTGACGCCAGGGCGCCACGCGCAGAAATGCGCTGATCTTCGCGCTGAAGGGGAACACTCGATTCCGGGGAAGGCAGACGCCGTTGTGCTTCAGGAGTGATCCGGCTCATACGACCTCACAGTATCGATCGTTCACTGCAAAATCAGTACAGCCAGCCCGCAGGAGCGGAGGGATCCAGGGCCGATGCGGGATGTGCAACGCCGCTTCGCGTTACCGTGGTCTATATACTCTCTCAATAGTTTGGCGTCAAGCAGATGTCAAATCGGCAAAACCGGAAACACCGAATACAGCGGATTGAATTTTCCAATTATCGGACGTACAGCCGCGGCACGCGGTGGCTCACGGCGCAAAGCAAATCCGAGGTGACTGTTCCAATGCCGCGCGCCACGCGATTCGCCGGTAGCACTTGCTTGCCGTCGGTCCCGTGGACCGTGGCGACATCGCCGATTTCCGCACCCTCAATGTCCGTGACGTCAATCATGGTCACGTCCATCGAGATGATTCCCACGATCGGCGCAAGTTTTCCGCGCACGAGGACGTTGCCGCGATTCCCCAGCGACCGATGGATTCCGTCTCCATACCCCGCAGCCAGCACTCCGATCCGCGAAGGTCGCTGGGCCACAAACGCCGAGTCGTATCCCACTCCCGCGCCCTGCGGCACGTTGCGCAAGCTGATAATCCTCGCGCGCAGGCTCATCACCGGCTTCAGCGGCAGCCGCGCTTCCGCCTCTTCGCGCTTTTCGACCGGGTCGTAGCCCGGATGGTAGCCATACAGAATCGCTCCGGGCCGCACCATGTCCGCCCACGTCTCCGGCCTTGAAACGATCGCCGCGCTGTTCGCCAGGTGCACGATGCCCGGATCAATTCCTAGGCCGCGCAGCCGCTCCAGTGCGGCATAAAACCGCTCTTCTTGTTCGCGTGTCTGCTGGCCAACCGCGGTGTTCGTGAAAACTCCCGAAGAAGCAAAGTGCGAAAAAATGCCCGTGAGCTCGATGTTCTTGCACTTTCCGAGTTGCCGCGCAAAACATTCCACGTCGCCGGTAGCGATGCCCAGCCGGTTCATTCCCGTATCGATCTTCAAGTGAAACGGTACGCGCTTCTTGCCGCTGCGGCGCGCGGCCGCGCGATCGAGCAACGCCAACTGCTCGCAGCGATGGACCACCGCCGTCAGGTCGTGCTCCACTAGGCGGGGTTCTTCTCCAGGCACAAAGCTCGTGAGCACCAGGATCGGCTTGCGCACGCCGTTCTTGCGAACCGCAATCCCTTCGTCCGTGCAGGTGACGCCAAACCAGTCCGACCCGGCTTTCTCCAGCGCTTTCGCCACTTCCGGTCCGCCGTGGCCATAGCCATTGCCTTTGACGATCGATAGAATCTTGCGCGGCGTCTTGCGCTTTTCTTGCGGCGGATTCACGTACTTGCGAATCGCTTCCAGATTGAACACCAGCGCGCCCAGCGATACTTCCGCCCATACCGGACGTCGCGCTTCTTTGTGGGGATTTTTCTGTGTGCCTGCCATGGGCCTTCCGAAAAATTTAGTTTACGACAACCACTCCCCCTCGGGCCGCCGCCAGCCACTTTGGCTGCCGCCTGAATGACAACACCCTCTTGCCCTTGTTGGGCCTGTCCGCCGCTGGCGGACGGGGCCGCTCTCCACTTCCATTGCAACCCAAAGGTCCTTTAAACCCGCCGCCAACCGGAAGCCTCGAATTCGGTCTTGACTTCCAATAGTATTCTGGTACACTCTCCTACAGGTAAATCCGCGCAGTATTCAGCCGTTTTGTCCCTTAACTTTCTGAATTTCATCATCCCCAGTCGGATTTGCCAGTGCACGTTTCAAGTAAGCACGACTCTGCCCAATCTCAGTATTACGCCGGTCTGGGCCTCTCAAAGGGATCACACACCCACATCATTCCGGTAACTGTGTGAATCGTGCGAAGAGGTGTGGCATCTTCGCCTCTTTCGCGCCTAACTTTTTTAGAATCAACACTTATGGAGAAAGTGCTGCTCTATGCGGTTTTTGCGAACCCTAAGCCCCTTTAGAATGAACACTTCCGTAAGTGTTCATTCTAAAACCACTTAAAGTCCCTTTAAAATCAACGCTTATGAAAAAACGGGGAGGGGGATGGCAGTTATTGTTAACTAGAAATCTGCCGGCAAGGTCGCCCTATGCGAGACCAAAGTGTGGTCGAATTGCCGCGCTGTGGAATGCCTACCGCAGGCAGGAAGCGACTACATGTCGTCGGGGGCGAACTGCGAAAACGCGTCCGGGGCCGCCTCTTCAAACCGCGTGAAGCGGCTCCGAAATACGAATTTCACCAGGTCCGTCGGTCCATTCCTCTGTTTGGCGATCCGGAGTTCCGTTTCTTCCCGCTCTTCGGGCGTCGCGCCTGCTTTGAAGAAATGCGGACGGTAAATAAACATCACCACGTCGGCATCCTGTTCGATGGCGCCCGACTCGCGCAAATCCGAAAGTTGTGGCCCTCGCTCGTCGCGCTCTGGTGCGCGCGTCAACTGGCTCAGCACCAGCACGGGAATCTGCAGTTCCTTCGCCAGGCCCTTCAATCCGCGCGAAATGCTGGAGACTTCCTCCTGCCGGTTGCCAAAGCGTCCCCGCGCGGTGATGAGCTGGAGATAATCCACCACCAGCATGGACAATCCCTTGTCGCGCTTCAGCCGCCGCGCCTTGGCACCGATTTCCAGCACGCTGATCGAGCCCGCGTCATCAATCCACAGCGGCGACGACGAGATGACTCCCAATGATTCCGTCATTCGCCGCCAGTCTTCCTTGCTCAAATGGCCGGTGCGGAATTTGTGCGCGTCAATCTGCGCCACCGACGCCACCAGGCGCTGCAGCAGCGATTCCTTGGACATTTCCAGGCTGAACATCGCCACCGGGTGCCCGCCGCGAATGGCGATGTTTTCCATCAGGTTCAGCGCCAGCGCCGTTTTCCCTTGTGAGGGCCGCGCCGCCAGAATCAATAGCTCGGAAGGCTGCAGACCGGAGGTGAGCTTGTCTAGCTCCACGTAGCCCGTGGGAATTCCGGTGATGCTCTTGCCTTCCTTGAAAATTCTTTCCAGGCGCTCGAAATTGTCGCGGACGATATCCTTGATCGGTAGCAATCCGACGCGCACGCGGTCTTCGGCCAAGGCAAAAATGGAAGACTCCGCTCCATCCAGAATGGCGTCCGCGCCGTCCTCTCCTTCAAACGCGCGCTGCTGAATATTGTGCGTGGTGTGAATCAGGTTGCGCAGGATCGCTTTTTCTTTCACGATGCGCGCGTAGTGCTCGATGTTCGAGACCTTCGGCATGCCGTCCGCCAGCGACGCCAGGTACGGCGCACCCCCGGAGGCCTCCAAGTCGCCCTTGCGATTCAATTCCTCGGTGAGCGTCACCAGGTCGATGGCCTGCTGGCTCTCTCCCAGCGCGATCATCTGCGTGAACACGCGCCGGTGCTGGTCCAGAAAGAAATCTTCCGCCCGCAAATGCTCGATCGCCGGATTCAGCGCATTGTTATCCAGCAGGATCGCACCAAGAACCGAGCGTTCGGCATCCAGATTATTCGGTAAGGGCTTCTCGAGTGTCGCGTCAACGGGCATATTTATTCGCTTTAGTTTCGCCTATAGCTGCTTTTGTAGCACAAGCTCCGCCGGAGGGCAAGCAGAGAAACTTACTTTTCCATGCAGGAACGGCACCTTGTCCCAAGTGATGCGGCATTGTGCGTGGAAGTCATGCGCGCGTCAATCCGAGACCTGTGCATCGTTTCGGAAATCTCTGCAAAACTTTTTGACTTTCTTCGCGCAAAGTTTGCGACCACTTTGCCAGTCGTGCCGCGATGAAAAATGTGTCCGATTGCGCGAGCAGTGCATCCAACTTGCGTTCGTAAATCCAGAGAAAACGAGCGGAGAATCTCGATGACCAAAATGAAAGTCGTGCAGGTGCCGAAACCCGGAGCGGATTTTGAAATCGTCGAGCGTGAAATTCCAAATCCTGGCGCCGGGCAGGTGCGTATTCGCGTGCAGGCTTGCGGCATCTGCCACAGCGACAGCCTCACCAAAGAAGGACACTGGCCCGGCATCCAATATCCGCGCGCTCCCGGGCACGAAGTCGCCGGTGCGATCGACGAAGTAGGCTCCGGCGTAACGACGTGGAAAAAAGGCCAGCGCGTCGGTGTCGGCTGGGACGGCGGCCACTGCCTCACATGCATCGCCTGCCGCCGCGGCGATTTTGTGAATTGCCTCAACCTGAAAATCCCGGGAATCAGCTACGACGGCGGCTATCAGGAATACATGATCGCCCCGGTCGAAGCGCTTGCCGCGATGCCGGAGAGCCTCGATGCCGCGGAGGCCGGTCCCCTGCTCTGCGCCGGAATCACCACCTTCAATTCGCTGCGCCACAGCGGCGCGCTGCCCGGTGACCTCGTCGCCGTGCAAGGCATCGGCGGCCTCGGCCATCTGGGAATTCAGTTTGCGAATAAGTTTGGATATAAGGTGGCCGCCGTTGGCCGCGGCCCGGAAAACGCCGCACTGGCCAGGAAACTTGGCGCGCACATCTACATCGACAGCAAAGCCACCAACGCCGCGGAAGAACTGCAGAAACTTGGCGGCGCCCGCGCGATTCTGGCCACTGCCCCGAACTCCAAATCCATGTCCGAACTCTTCGGCGGTCTCGGCCCGAATGGAACCTTTCTGGTTGTCGGTGCCGGGCAAGGCCCGATCGAAGTTTCCCCGGTTCAGTTGATCATGGGAACAAAACGCCTCCAGGGTTGGGCATCCGGCATTCCCACCGATTCGGAAGACACCATGCGTTTTGCCGAGTTGACCGGCGTCCGCGCCATGATCGAAAAATATCCGCTCGAAAAAGCCTCGGAAGCCTACGCCCGCATGATGAGCGGCAAAGCCGAGTTCCGCGTCGTCCTCACAATGTAATGGACCTATTAGTCTAATATAATCCCGTTGTGACGCGTAGGAACTCCCCGGAGACGCTGAAAGCGCTCGTCGATGCGCTGAGGTTCGACCCGTTCTACGTTGCGATCTCCCAAAACTTTGGCGACGACGAAGCGCGAAGACGAGAGGCGCTGGCTCGCTACTTCGACTATTCCATGAGTGAGGCTGACCGTCGGGGACGCCTGGTCGTCTGGCCGGACCCATCTATCGGTGCAGCTGTGTGGTTGCTACCTGCGGCGTCTTCCGCGTCCGACGCCGAGTCAGACGCTAAGGCCGCATTCCTCACCGAGGCGATCGGCGCGCATGGTGCGGAAAATTATCACCGGATCATCGATTTTATGCGGCCGCGAGCGTCGGCCGTGATTGACGAGTCCGCCTGGTACCTCTCAATAGTCGGAGTGGCCCCTGCAGCCCAGGGCCACGGTATCGGTGCGCGCCTCATCGAGCCTACGCTCGCAGAAGCCGATGAAGCTGGCGTTAACTGCTATCTGGAAACTTTTGATAGCCGCAACCTGCGCTTCTACCAGCGGCTCGGATTCTGTGCCATCGGATCGCACTTAGATCCGGTCACTGGGTCGGCTTACACGATCATGAATCGAAGCCCGAAACCGCGCTCGCGTCGGTGATTCCAAGGCCGAGAAAGAAAAGGGCCGCTACTCACGGAGAGTAGCGGCGCCGGAAAAAGCGAAGAAGAAGCGACTATGCTTCTTTTTCGACCGTCACTTTGATCTGCGCGGTGACGTCGCGGAATACCTTGATGGTCACGGGAAATTCGCCGATGGTTTTGAGCGGCTCGGCAAGCTGCGCCTGGCGCTTGTCGATCTTGAAGCCCTGCGCCGCTAGTCCTTCCGCGATATCGGCGGTGGTAACCGAGCCGAACATCTGGTCGTTCTCGCCGGTCTTGCGCGTGAACTTGAGCGAAACGCCATTGAGCAGCTCGGCCTGCTTCTGCGCGGCTTCCAATTCCGTGGCGGTTTTCTTGGCCAACGAAGTGCGAATGCGCTCGATCGCCTTCAAATTGCCCGCGGTCGCCTCGACGGCCAGCTTCTGCGGCAAAAGATAATTCCGTGCATAGCCCGGCTTCACCGTGACGACATCGCCGCGGTGGCCCAGCTTTTCTACGTCTTCCTGAAGAATAATTTGCATGTCTTCTCTCTAAGCTCCTGTTCCCTTATGCCTTCGGCGCTTCAGCGCCCGCAGTTGGTGCAACGGCGGCCGGTGCAACCGCGGCCGGCGTGACCGCTACTGGTGTGGCCGGCGCGGCATGAGCCGGCGCTCCTGGCACGACGGCGCGCGGCGCCTGCGTGCCCGCCGCGCTTCCGGCAAACGGCAGCAAGGCGATGTTGCGCGCCCGCTTGATGGCCACGCCCAACCAGCGCTGGTGGCGCGCGCAAACGCCCGTCATCCGGCGAGGCAGAATCTTCCCGCGCTCCTGCACGAACTGCGAGAGGATGTCCGCGCGCTTGTAGTCGATGAAATCCATCTTCTCGACGCAGAACTTGCAAACCTTCTTCTTGCGGAAATACTGGCGCTTGCCTCTGGGCCGGCCGCCAGGGCCGCCCGGACCTCCGCCACCTGGTCCGCCTTCGCGCCGAGGACCGCCATGTCCACCACCGGGTCCGTGGCCACCGTGACCACCCCCGCCTTCACGCCGCGGTGCTCCGCTTGGCGCCGATGCTTGTTTCTGTTCCTCTGCCATAACTTCCACCCTTTCACTCATCGCCCCGATCGAATCGGGAACAATTTGCTTGTGACCCCGGCCAAGCCGGAATCACGTTTCCTGAATTCAAGAATTCTTGCCACGCAAAATTAGCTGGTCGCGGCGGCTTGCTCCGGCGCTGCCGCCGCAGGGGCGGGAGCGGGAGCCGGCGTGCGGCGCGGACGCCGCGCGGCGCGCTTCTCGCGCTTCTGCGTGAGTTTCTTCTGGCGCTTCAAATCTTCGTCGAGTCGCACGGTCTGATACTTGATCACGTTGTCCTGCACGCGCAGGCGGCGTTCCAGCTCGGCAATCAGTTCGCCGTGCGTGGTGCGGATTTCCTGGTGAACGTAAATTCCTTCGCGGTGCTTGGCCACGCGATACGCAAGCTTGCGCGTGCCCCAGTGCTCGGTCTTTTCGATCTTGCCGCCTTTTTCCGCGACGGTGTGCTCGACGACGGTGAGCACTTTCTTGATTTCTTCTTCCGGAGTCGCCGGCCGCACGATAAAAACCAAATCGTAATAACGCTCTTCCATGATGCCCTCTTTTTCTTTTGACCCCGAACGAGTCGGCGTCGCTTCAAATCTTTTTCGCCCGCGCAAAACAACGAAACTATTTTTACTTTTCTTCCGGCTCTTCCGGTTCCGCAGGTTTCCGCCGGTTGTACTTGGTCATCGCCGCGTCGAGGCCCTGCGTCAGAATCATCTCCACGGCGTCCCCGGCTTCGCCGATCATTTCCGCCGCAACTTCCAGCTCCGCCTTCTTCATCGGTCGCAGCACATATTCCTTGCGGCTGCTCAACGGATGATCCGGTCCGCAACCCAGCCGCAGCCTTGCAAAATCCTGCGTGCCGAGCGAGCTGATCACCGACTTCGCGCCGTTGTGGCTTCCGGCGCTGCCGTCCGGATGAACCCGGATGATTCCCAGCGCCAACTGCACCTCGTCCCACATCACCAGCAAGTCGCTGACATCCAATTCGTACTTCCCGAGCAGATCCCGTACGGAAATGCCGCTGAGATTCATGTAGGTCTGCGGTTTCGCCAGGAGCACTTCTACTCCCGCGATTTTCCCGCGGCCCACCAGCGCCTTGCCCTCGGGCCGTTCCACGCGAATCCCGCTGCGATTCGCAAGTTCATCCACCGCCATAAAACCCAGGTTATGCGGCGTCCACTGATACTCCGGATCGGGATTCCCAAGTCCGACAATGAGCCGCATCGCCACCAAAACCTTGTTTTAGTTTTCAGCTGTCAGTCTTCAGTTCTCAGTTAAAACCAAAAAACTAAAAACAGACTGCTGACTCCCGAAACCTTTTTCTTAACTCCACAATCTTGGTTCACCAAAACTAACAACCAAGAACTGAAAACTGACGACTGACTACTTCTTCTTCTCGCCCTTGTCGCTCTTCTCCGCCTTGGGCTTGGCTTCCGCCTCGGCGCCTTCTTCGCCTTCGACTTCCTTCTTGCCCTTCTTGATGACTTCCGGTTCGGCCGGCGTTGCCGTTTCCGTGGCCACAACTTCCGCGGGCTTCTCTTCTTCGACCTTCAGAGCGACGACGTGCGCGAGGACGCGCTCCGGTTCGGTGAGCAACTTCATCTTGGTCTTGTCAATCGGCAAATCGCTGGCGCGCAATTGCGCGTTGAGCATCAAGGCGCTGACGTCCGCGCGGAACTCCGTCGGAATATCCGCCGGCAAGCATTCGATTTCCACTTCGCGGGTGACGACTTCGAATACGCCGCCCTGCACCTTCACGCCGGAAGGCTCGCCGAACGTGTGTACGGGAACTTTTACCTTCATTCGGACGTCCATGGCCACGCGCAAGAGATCCACATGCAGAAGGTTGCCCGAGACGGGATCAACCAGCCAATCCTTCAGGATCGCGGGCTCGTGCTTCCCGCCAAGATCCACTTGAAAGAGAGTGTTGTGCCCACTCTCGGAACGAAGAATCGCCCCAATTTGCTTGGTGTTCACCGTCAGCGTGATGGCTTCACCCTTGCCGCCGTAGAGCACCGCCGGCAATTTGCCCGATTGGCGCAAGCGCCGCGCCTCATTTTTGCCGCGCGTCGCGCGCAGCGAACCTTCCACTACAATCTTCTCTGCCATGTCCTTCTTCCCTTCTTGAATTCCAGGCGGGACGGGCCCGCCGTGGTGGGCCTGTCCGCTTGCCTTTGCTGCAATTTCCCAGAGGACAGACATGAATGTCTGTCCTACAAATCAAATGAAGAGTTCGCTGATCGAAGTCTCTTCGTGAATCGAGCGAATGCCGCGCGCCAGCAAATCTGCCACGCTCAGCACTTTGATCTTCCCCATCTTCTTCGCTGCCTCGCTGAGCGGCACCGAATCAGTCGCTACAATCTCGGTGATGTTGGACTTCTCGATGCGTTCAATGGCCGGGCCGGAGAGCACCGCGTGCGTGCAGGCCGCAAACACCTGGGTCGCGCCTTCTCTCAACAGCGCGTCCGCGGTTTTCACCAGCGTTCCCGCGGTATCGATAATGTCGTCCACCACCAGCGTGCTGCGTCCGCGCACGTCTCCGATCAGGTTCATCACTTCGCTGACGTCCACATCCACGCGGCGCTTGTCCACGATGGCCAGCGGTGCATCGAGCTTCTTGGCGAAAAACCGCGCTCGCTCCACGCCGCCCGCGTCAGGCGAAACCACCGTCAGGTTCGGCAAATTCAAATGGCGGAAATGCTCCACCAGCACTGGCGAACCGTACAAGTGATCCACGGGCACGTCGAAATAGCCCTGAATCTGCGGCGCATGCAAATCCAGCGTCAGGGCCCGGCTCGCGCCCGCGGTTTCCAGTAAGTCCGCCACCAGCTTTGCTGAGATCGGAACTCGCGGCTTGTCTTTCCGGTCTTGCCGCGCGTAACAGTAGTACGGCAACACCGCGGTAATCCGCCATGCCGACGCGCGCTTGAAGGCGTCGATCATCAGCAGCAATTCCAGCAGGTGGCTATCCACCGGGGCGTGGCACGGCTGAACGACGAACACGTCCGCCCCGCGAACATTTTCCAGGATCTGGAAATAAATCTCGCCGTCGCTGAAGCGCCCGAGCAGCGCCCTGCCCAGCGGCACTTCCAAGTGACGGCAGATGCTTTCCGCCAATACCGGATTCGCGGTTCCAGAGAAAATCTTAAATCGGTCGTCGTGCACGACGCTCGCGCTCCCTGAAAAATCTGAGTCCTTCAACTTGTCTTTCGCCCCGAGTCAAAAGTTGAAAGTTCAAAATAAAGACCGGACTTGGGAGAGGTGACTACAAGGACCACCACTGTCCTAGTTTTTTCAACTTTGAACTTTTGACTGTCGACTATGCACTTCTGCGAAGAGACGCTGAGGCAGAATCCACGACACGCCGGCAGACTACTCTGCGGTGCGCATCCAACGAGCGTACCTGTCGCGCGAGATAGTCTCGCAAACGAAGGTCCGATCGTGCGGAAACCCAACAGCGGCTCGGCGCGCCATCGCTGGGCTCGGGAAAACTCCAAACACCGCCGAACCGCTACCCGCCAGCGAGGCTTCTGCAGCTCCTCTTTGGAGCAACTCGCGCTTGATCTTACCAAGCCGAGGATGCCGCCGGAAAACCGGTCCTTCGAAATCGTTTGAAAGGCCGCTTCCCTGCGCGCTCCAGCATAGAGCACAGAACTCAAAGAGTTTAGAGGTTACGGCGGATTTTGTCAATTCGAACGGCCCTGCTTCCAGCCAGCGATAAGCGTCGGGCGTCGGAACATGGATTTCTTTCGGCGAGACCACCAGGACGTGCTGCTTCGGAATGTCGGGAAGGGGATAAATCTCATCGCCCTTGTTTACGCCCAGCGCGCGGCCACCGCGGAGAAAAAACGGCACGTCGGCGCCAAGGGAGGAGGCGATTTCCAGCAATCGCGCGGGCGCTAGTTTCTTCCTTGTAAGCTGCAGGTACCCAAGCAGAGCGGCAGCGGCGTCACTCGAACCACCGCCGAGGCCACGACCCGCGGGAATCGTTTTTTTTAGCTCAATTTCCACGCCACTGTGGATTTTCAGCTCGCGGCGCAGAGCATGCACCGCGCGATAGACAAGATTTTTGTCAGGTGGTTCCGCGGAGAGCGACTGGTTTCCCTTGATGGCGAGCGCAATTCCTGGCTGGCGTGAGGAGCGCAAGCGCAGTTCGTCGTGCAGCGAGATGGTCTGAAAAATCGTGCGCAATTCGTGAAATCCATCAGCGCGTTTCCCGAGGATATCCAGGCGGAGATTGATTTTTGCGAACGCGGGGATGCGGACTTCGGGCATGCGCTGGATTACGGTTTAGCGTCGGTGGCGGTGGATTTTTGCGCCACGCGATGCTTCGATTGCGAGATCTTTCTTTCGAGCTCCGCAACTTTGTCGGCTTCCATGTCCGCCGGCAGAGAGCGGCGCCATTCCACCAGAGATTTTTCCCACTCCGCGGCGGCTAGATCTCCCCGGCCGGTCTTGGCGTAGAGGTCGCCGAGGTGCGAATGAATCGTCGCGTCGTGCCGTTCGCGTTCCACGGCTTTGCGCAGGGTGATTTCCGAAGCGCTCAGCTTGTTCTGTTTGAAATAAATCCAGCCTAGACTGTCGAGGTACGCGCCGTTGTACGGGTCTTCCTTGAGCGCTTGCTGGACCAGCGCTTCAGCTTCGTCCAGCCGAATGCCCAGGTCGCCGAGCATGTAGCCGTAATAATTCAGCACCGGAGCGTTTTTCGGATTCACGGAGAGGACTTTCTTGAACTGCTCCTCGGCCTTGTCGAAAAACTTCTGCCGCTCGTAAATCGCTCCGAGCAAGAACCACACCATTTCGTTTTCGCGAGCCTGGCCGGGCAGCACTTCCGCGGCGTGGGCTGCCTCCTCGGCTTCCTTGTAATGCCGGCCGCGCTCGTAGACCTGGGCGATGTTCAGATAGGTTTCGCGATCTCCTGCGTCGCCGTGGAGTTGGGCTTTCAGAATCTTGACGGCTTCGTCGGTCTGGCCGTTTTCTCCGAGCAAGAGTGCATGGCTCGTTCGAAGCGCGGGATCGGCCGGGTATTTTGCCAGTGCTTCCTTGCCGGTCTGGAGCGCCTTGGGCAAATCCTTGGCAGCGCGGTAGGTGTCCATGATCATCATGCGCGCGCGGCGGTCCTCTTCCTCGCCAAGATGACCCAATTCCTCGAAGGTATAAATCGAAGCCGGATAGTTCTGAGTATCGCGATAAAGCTGCCCGAGTTGCTGGTACAGGATGGCCAGAGACCTTCGCCGCGAAGACACCGCCGGAGACTGCCCCTTGATATCGGTCACTGCGTTCGACAGAACGCGGATGGCGTCCTCGAAGCGCCCTTGCGCCTGGTACAACATCGCCTCGTTGTACATGACTTCCAAGCTACCCGGGGCGTACTGGCGGGCTTTCACCAGATTTTGTTCGGCCTTATCGAGCTGATGCAGTTCACGATAAATCTGAGCGATTCGCAAATAGACGTCGGAATCGTCCGGCATTAAATCCGAAAGTTTTTCGTAGACCTTCAACGCTTCGGGAAATTTCTCTTCCGCAAGCAGAGTCTGCCCCAGCCCGCGCTGATGGCTCGGTTCGGAAGGGTCGAGATCCGCGGCCTTGCGGTAGGCTGCTTCCGCTTTCGCGAGGTCATGGGCTTGGGTGTGCGCGTCGCCCAGAAGGTCCAATAGTACTGCCGAAGAAGAATGCGCGGTGATCCCTTCCAGCAGAGTGACCGCTTCGGTGGATTTGCCTTCGTCCATCAGCAACTGCGTCAGTTGCTCGACGGCCGGCTCGTTTTCGGGATCGGACTTCAGGATGGCTTTCAAAACCTGTTCGGCCTGGTCGTGTTCGTTCTTTAGGCGGTAGAGCCGCGCCAGCCAGAGGGCCGATTCCGTGTCCGAAGGATCGAGCCGGTTGATCTCGCGGTACTGCTCGATGGCCTTGCCCACCGTTTCCGACTGGGCGTTGCCTGCGCTGACATCGCCGAGGCTGCGCAAGTAGATCCGCCCGAGCAGACGCCGTGACTGCACATTGTCCGGATCGCGCTTCAGGATTTCCTGCGCTTCGGTTACCGCGTCATGAATCCGCTGCGCCTTCCAGTACATCTCCGCCAGGCGTTCGCCGATGACCTGGGATTTCGGGTCTATCGCGTAGGCTTTCTTGTAGGACTCGATGGCTTTAGTGGCGTATTCGGGGCTGCTGGTGGCTTCGTACTGTTGTTCGTAGATGTGGCCCATCGTGAAGTTGTAATAGGCTTCGGCGCGCGGGGAGTCTTTGGTGGCAGGAGCGGTTTTCGGGTCGAGAGGCTGCTCTTGAGGCGCCTGCGCCATGGCAGCGGCACCGAAGAGGCCCATCAAAACTGCGGCAAGACTAATCTGTCGAAGGTTCATCATAGCCCCAGAAACGTAAATTATCCCATGCGGCCGAAACGCGGTCAAAAGCCAAATACAAGACGTTTCTAGAGCTTGGGTGCCCCCACAACTTGGATGCGGCCTGGCGGAAAAACGTTGAGAGCGATTACTTCGGCTGCATTTCTGGCAGTCAGGAAATCTCAGTGAAGAAAATGGCGCATGCCGGTGAAGACCATGGTCAGGCCGAGGCGGTCGGCGGCGGCGATCACATCGGGGTCACGGACCGAGCCGCCGGGCTGGATCACGGCGGTGGCGCCGGCTTTGGCCGCTTCTTCGACGCCATCGGGGAAGGGGAAGAAGGCGTCGGAAGCTACGACGGTGCCAGCGAGCGAAGATTGGGCTTTCATTACGGCAATTTTCACGGAATCGACGCGGCTCATTTGGCCTGCTCCGACGGCCAGAGTTGCGCCGTCTTTCGCAAAGACGATGGCATTGGACTTCACGTGTTTTGCCACTTTCCAGGCGAAGCGCATGGTGCGCATCTCTTCCGGCGTGGGAGCGCGCTTCGTTACCGTACGCAGTTCGTCGCCCTTGATTTCACCGAGGTCGGGCTGCTGCACGAGCATGCCGCCGAGGACGCGCTTGAGCTGCAGTTCGCGTTCTGGTTCCAGGCCACCCGCGGGCAGTTCCAGCAATCGCAAGTTTTTCTTCGCGGCGAGAATTTCTTTCGCACCATCCACGAATCCCGGTGCCGCGATGCATTCCACGAACAGTTTCGCGACTTCCTGGGCTGTCGCTGCATCCACGTTGCGGTTGAACGCCAGGACACCTCCGAACGCCGAAACCGGGTCGCATGCGAGCGCTTTCAAATAGGCATCGAGTAAAGTAGCTTGCTCCGCGGTCCCGCAGGGATTGTTGTGCTTGATGATCACCGCTGCGGGATTCTTGAATTCGGAGGCGAGGCTTCGAGCCGCTTCAAGATCCACGAAATTGTTGTACGAGAGTTCCTTTCCCTGGAGTTGTTTGGCCGCTGCCAACCCTTCCGGGGCACGGCCGGTGGGAACATAGAGCGCGGCGGATTGGTGGGGATTTTCGCCGTACCGCAATTCCTGCTGCCGGCGCAGAGCGATGTGCACGCGTTCCGGGAGCACGGGTTTCGCTTCTAGGGCAACATGCCCGGAGCCGGCCGACAGTCGCTCCAATTCGGTGGTGATCATGCCGTCGTAGCGCGAAGTCGTCGCGAAGACTTTGCGCGCCAGCTCCAGCCGGGTCGCGAGATTCGTTTCGCCAGCGCTCTCGATTTCGTTCGCTACGCGCGCGAAATCCGCCGGGTCTGTCACCACTGTCACGCTTTCGAAATTCTTCGCCGCCGAGCGCAGCATGGTTGGTCCGCCGATGTCGATGTTTTCGATCAGTTCGTCGGCTGTCAGTCCGGCTTTCGCGGCTGTCGCTTCGAACGGGTACAGGTTGACGACCACAAGGTCGATCGGCGCAATGCCATGTTCCGCAGCCTGCTTCTGGTCTTCGGCGTGGCCGCGGCGGAAAAGCAGTCCGCCATGCACTTTCGGGTGCAGCGTCTTCACGCGTCCGCCGAGCATTTCGGGCCAGCCGGTGAAATCGGAAACGTCGCGCACGACGATTCCCGATTCGCGCAGGAGCTTGGCGGTCCCACCGGTCGAAAGAATCTCGATCTTCAGCGCCGCCAGGCGCTTTGCAAATTCCACGATCCCGGTCTTTTCAAACACACTGATGAGCGCGCGCTGCACCGCCATGTGTTCCTCCACAAAGAGAAAAGCACATCAGTGTAAGGGGCGCGCGCGAATAGGGGAAGTACCAACGCTGTGGGAATCTCTCGAAGGAGATTACGATTTCACAAGGGCCTTCAGTTTGACCTGACCCTCGACCACTTCCACGACGTATTCGACGTCGCGGCAATTTTTCTGCTTTTGCAGCTCTTTCGTTTTTTTCAAGACAAATTCATTGAAACTGGAGCGCGAAAGTTTTCCCGTCGCTTCCCCGGCGGTCTGCTTGGCTTGCAGGAATGCCTGATACAGTTGGTCGACCTTCTCCGGTTCACGCTCCGGCTCGGAACAGGTCATGCGAAATGACTTGGCATCTCCCGCCGCAGCTGCGGCGGCGTGCTCTTCGGCTTCTTTCTTGAGTCGCGCGGACTCAATCTCTTTTGCGGCGGCGCCGAAATGCCGCTGGACTTTTCCTTCTTCTTTTTGGGCGACCTTCTTCCGGAAAATATCCTTGTACTTTGCGTAGGTCTGCGAAAGATTGTTGAAGCGGAAGCGCTGGGCGAATTTCAATTCGCCACCGCGCTCGGAATAGCGCTTGACCATCTGATCGATGCGCCACTCGATTTCCGTGGGCGGACGTTTGCGGCCGCCGCCGAAATACTGGTCGTATTCGATCTTGAGCTGACGGATGTCCCGTTCGAGCGTGCCCAGATCTTCGTCAATCGTAGCCATGCGTGGAGGAAGCCCTCGAGTCTCCATGCTAGGTGCACAAAGCAAAACCGTCAACCGGAGGAGCGGGCGGCGATTCGAATCCGCTACCGCACTCTGCCAGCGACCGGTTAGGCCGGTGCGTGGAGGCCATCGGCATTGCCCGCCGCTCCGCAGTGTGCTGAAATGTCCGCATGGAAATGCGGGGGAAGAAAACGGTTTCAGCGGAGCAGGCGGAATTGTTGCGGCAGATTCCGTCGGTCGATGAGTTGCTCACCCAGCCGCGACTGGCGGCGCTTTCGAAACGGGTGGATCGCAACCTGGTGGTTGAGGTTGCGCGGGCGGTGCTTGCGGATTTGCGCGGGCGGATCGCGGAAGATTCGAATTGGACGGCGATCAGTCTTGACGGCGCTTCCGTAGAGGAACTCATCTCTTCCCAAGTGGAGAAGATCCTTTCGCGCTCATTGCAGCCGGTCATCAATGCAACGGGAGTGATCCTGCATACAAATCTGGGGCGAGCGCCTTTGCCGGAGAGCGTGGTGGACGAATTCCGGCGCAGCGCCACGCAGTACAGCAATCTCGAGTACGATCTGGAAGCGGGCGCGCGCGGCAAACGCGACGTGCATACGTCCGAATTGTTGAAGCGATTGACTGGGGCAGAAGCCGCCATAGTTGTGAACAATTGCGCGGCGGCGGTGCTGGTGACGCTTGCGGCGCTGGCGCGCGGGGGGGAAGTGATCGTCTCGCGGGGAGAGCTCATCGAAATCGGAGACGGCTTTCGAATCCCGGAGATCATGGAGCAGAGTGGGGCGATCCTACACGAGGTCGGCACCACGAATCGCACGCACCTGGCGGACTACGAAAACGCTATCAACGAGAAGACGCGGCTGTTGCTGCGCGTGCATCCTTCGAATTTCAAGGTCACCGGTTTTACCGACAAGCCTTCTCTCGAGGAGCTTGTGGCGCTCAGCCAACGCAGCGGGCTACCGCTCGTGGAAGACCTGGGGTCGGGCTGCCTGGTTGATCTTTCCGAGCATGGCGTCAACGAACCCACGGTGAAGCAAAGCGTTGGAGCGGGCGTTTCCGTGGTGATGTTCAGCGGGGACAAGCTTCTGGGAGGACCACAGGCGGGCATCATCGCCGGGAAGAAAGAACTCATCGCTCGCGTGCGGCGCTACCCACTGTTTCGAGCGCTGCGAGTGGACAAACTCACCATCGCCGCTCTGGAAGCCACGCTCGGGGCTTATCTTCGCGCGGCATGGGACGAAGTTCCAACGATGCGCATGATTCGAATGACGCCGCAGGAACTGAAGCGGCGGGCGGACAATTTCATCCGCGAGCTGCGTCCGGAATTGCCTCTCGACGAAGTGGAAATCGAAGTCGCCGATGGCGCTTCTCTGGCGGGTGGCGGCTCGACTCCGTCGCAGACTCTTCCCACCAAGGTTATTCGAATCGCCAGTGCGCGCTACTCGGCGACGAAACTCGAACAGCGCCTCCGCCGCGCGCCTGCCGGCGTATCCGTAATCGCCCGCGTGGAAGAGGATCGCCTCATCCTCGACTTGCGGACCGTGTTCTCCGAACAGGAACCGCTGTTGATCAAAACTCTCGCCAGCGCACTCCATTAATTGGTGCGAATTTCCGGATATCTTTCCGGGCGAATTGTACGTCGAATAGTTCAACGGGGCATGTAGAAGAAGGGGTCGAGTCGGAGGGCCCGGTTTTCGCTCCAAAGGAATGGCCTGATGGAAAACCTGCTGCAGGATATCCGCTACGGCATTCGCACGCTGGCAAAAAATATGGGCTTCACGGTTGTTGCCGTACTGACGCTGGCGCTGGGAATCGGCGCGAACACGGCGATTTTCAGCGTGGTGGAGAGTGTACTGTTACGGCCTTTGCCGTATCCGCAGCCAGAGAGCCTGGTGCAAATCTGGAATACCTACCCGCCGCAGGTTCCGCAGATCGGATTGTCACCGGGAGACTTTGCGGATTGGCGCGAACAGAATGTCAGTTTTTCCGAAATGGGCGCGTATGTGCGCATCACGCAGGGATTCAACCTGACGGGCGAAGGCGAGCCGCAGAGAGTGCTGACAAGCTATGCCACCGCGAATCTCTTCCCCATGCTGGGGGCGCGCGTGGTGGCAGGTCGCTGGTTTGTTCCGGAAGAAGACCGGGCAGGCGGCGCTCCGGTGGTGATACTGGGGCATCGTCTCTGGCAGGGCCGGTTTGGCGGGGATCCCCGGGTGATTGGGCGGAGCATTACTCTCGACAATCAGCGCTACACCGTCGTTGGCATTTTGCCGGCGGAATTTCAGCTGTTGCGGTGGCCCGATCTGTGGATGCCGATGGGCCAGTATGGTGACGACTTGACCGAGCATGTACATCACGGCATGAGCACGCTGGCGCGGCTCAAGCCGGGAGTCTCCCTGGCGCAGGCGCGAGACGAGATTGTGAGGCTCCACCAACAGGAAACCGAGAAGTACCCAGACAGCCATCGGAATTTCGGAGTGCTCGTAAAGAAAATGCAGGACCCCGCGGCGGATAAGCTGCGCAGTACTTTGTTGCTGTTGTTTGGCGCCGTGGGGCTAGTGCTGCTGATCGCCTGCGTGAATATCGCAAATTTGCTGCTGGTGCGCAACGCGGCACGCGAACGAGAAGTGGCCGTGCGAACGGCTCTGGGGGCGAGTCCGTGGCGACTCATCCGGCAGCTGCTGACGGAGAGTACGCTCCTTTCCATTTTAGGCGGAGCGCTGGGCCTGCTTCTCGCGATTGCGGGGCTGAGGACCTTGATGGCTTTTGTCCCTGCCGACCTGGGGATTCTTCACGAAACGGGCGTGAACATCGGCGTACTGGGATTCACGATTGTGGTCTGCCTGGCCACGGGAGTGGTGTGCGGCCTGTTACCGGCTTTGCGGACGCTGAAGACGAATTTGGCGGGAGTGCTGAAGCAAGGAAGCAAGGGCGCGAGCGCGGCCGGACATCACCGGACTCACAATCTTCTGGTGATCTCCGAAATTGCAATGGCTCTTGTTCCTCTTATTGGAGCGGGCCTGCTATTGCGGAGTTTTCGGCACGTGCTGGAGGTGGACCCTGGCTTCCGTGTGGATCACATCCTGACAATGGAAATCCAGCAGCCAGCGCTTTCTCTTGCGCAGCTCAACCAACTCTCGCCGGATGAGCAGACCAAGCTGGCGCAGAAGCAATCGCTGCAATTCGAACAAATTGCGGCGCAAATCCGGGCGCTGCCGGGGGTGAAGGAAGCCAGCGGGATCGACGATTTGCCGTTGAGCAACGAATTTCGGCAGGCGTCGAGATTCGTGATCGATGGGCAGCCGGCGGTTGCGGCCGGCGCACGTCCGATCGCGCAATTTCGAACCGTGAGCCTGAGTTACTTCTCGACATTGGCGATTCCACTGCGGGCGGGCCGCTTCTTCAGCGAAGACGACTGGAAGCAGCAGAACACGGTAATCAATGAAACGATGGCGCACCGTTATTGGCCGCAGGGCGACGCGCTGGGCAAGCGGATCAATCTTTGTTCGCTAGATCCGAAGCCCTGCTGGAGCACAATTATCGGGATTGCGGGGAACGTACATCAGTTTGGGCTGGATGCCGAGCCGACGTATGACGTGTACTTCACGGGAGGATGGACGCCGTATCTGGTGATTCGCACGGCTTCCGATCCAGTGAGCATTGCGGCTACTGTCACCGAGGTGATCCACCGGGTGGACTCGAATTTGCCGGTAACGCATGTAACGACTATGGACGGGCTGCTTTCCGATTCTGTTTCGCCGCGGCGATTTTCGGCGGTGTTGATTGGAATTTTTGCGGCGCTGGCACTGTTGCTTGCGGCCGTGGGCATCTATGGCGTGATGAGCTATACGGTGAGCCAGCGCACGCAGGAAATTGGCGTGCGCATGGCGCTCGGGGCACAAATGGGAAACGTGCGGCGGATGATTCTGGGACAAACGCTGAAATTGACGCTGATTGGAGTCGGACTCGGACTCGCGGGGGCCTTTGGGGTGGCGCGATTTCTTGCGAGCCTCGTGTTCGGCGTTGGCACGTATGACGCGGCAACGTTTTTAGGAGTCGCGTTCTTGCTGATGGCCCTCGCAGCTTCGTATATTCCGGCACGGCGGGCGATGCGAGTGGACCCGATCGTGGCCTTGCGGTATGAATGAGCAGCGGCGGCTGCAAGATTCTCCTCTCAAGCCTTCCCCATTTGATTTCGTGGCGTGATATGATATAGGTGCGATATAGGAGTGGATTATGGCCACAGCACTTATTCATATGGATCCAATACAAAAACAACGACTCGCCCGGCGTGCGAAGTTGCGTGGAAAATCCTTCTCGCAAGAAGTGCGCGATGCGGTGGAATTGTACCTGGATGTTCCGGTGGCGAATGAGGCGGAACTGCGGGGGCTGGCCAAGGAGGCGAATCATGCCGCGGACCGGATGATCAAAAATTTGGATGAAACTATCGCCTACGTGGACCGCGTTCTGAAACAGCACAGGAACGGCAAGTGAGCTGGGCGCGGGATGCGGTTGCGGCGATCCGGAAGATCGTCCTGATTGAAGATCGAGTGGAAGCACTGACGGTGCAAGTGAAGCATCTAGCAGATGGCTATACGGACCTGGATCGTCGGCTGGTGCGGCTGGAAGCCAAATTCGATCTCATTGAGAAGATGGCGGCGCCGGGCCGAAGGGTTCTGCCCGCAAGATCGCAATCCCACAAAGAAAAGAAGAAAACGAGCTAAACTGCGTCGTGCTCTCCTTCCGCATTGAAAATGGAAAATTGCAGGCAATGTCGAGGCCGCTGCCGAAAGTGCGGCGGGGCTGGGCGCTGGTGCGGGTGCGGCTGGTGGGCATTTGCAATACCGATGTGGAGTTGCTGCACGGTTATTACAATTTTCGCGGTGTTCCGGGGCATGAATTTGTCGGCACGGTTGAAGAGCTACACGGCGTCTCGGCTGGGGAAAAGAAAAGATGGCTGGGGCGGCGGGTTTGCGGGGAGATTAATATCTCCTGTTCGGCGCTAGGGCACCGCCCCATCTGCGAGTTTTGCCGGCGCGGACTGAAGACGCATTGCACGCGGCGGACGGTGCTCGGGATCATCGGCCATCCGGGTGCATACGCGGAGTACTTGACGCTGCCGGTGGAAAATCTCCATGCGGTGCCGGATAGCGTCAGTGACGAGCAGGCGGTGTTTGTCGAGCCGCTGGCGGCAGCTTGCGAAATACTCGAGCAGATTGATGCAAGGAAAATTCAGGAAGCGGTGGTGCTGGGGGATGGGAAACTGGCGCAACTAATTGCGCTGGTGCTGTGCACTGTGATTCCGCGCGTGGTGATGTATGGCAAGCACGAGCAAAAGTTACAGCTTGCCCGCCGTGCTGGGATCGCGACAAAAAAAGTCCATGGAGATACGCGCGATTTAAGGCGCGTTCCAGAACAGTTTCGCCTGGTGGTTGAGGCCACGGGTTCCCCCACGGGGCTAGCACTTGCACAACAGATGACGGAGCCGAGGGGCACGCTGGTTCTGAAATCCACGTTTCACGGCACGGCACCAGTTGAAACCTGGCCCATCGTGGTTAAGGAAATCACCGTTGTCGGATCGCGTTGCGGGCCATTCGACAAAGCAATGGCTCTTCTGCGGGCTGGTAAGATAAATCCAAAGCCGCTGATCACGCGCGTATTTCCTCTCGAGAAAGCGCCAGAAGCGATTGCTTACGCTCAGCGATCTGGGGTAATGAAAGTTTTGATGGATTCGCGCGAACTGTAGCTCAGGCCTTCAGGCCAGAGAATTTTCCGGCCGCAGATTCTCATTGCAATTGGAGAAGAGAACCTCACCCCTGAAGGGGTGAGCTACAGACTACAAGCGGTTGATGCAGGAGGCGACGCAGGCGGCGCCGAAGCCGTTGTCGATGTTGACGACGGTGACGTTGGAGGCGCAGGAATTGAGCATGCCGAGGAGCGCGGCGACGCCGCCGAAGCTGGCGCCGTAGCCGACGCTGGTGGGAACGGCGATGACCGGCAGAGAAACGAGGCCGCCGACGACGCTGGGAAGCGCGCCTTCCATTCCGGCGACGCAAATGATCACGCGGGCCTGTGTCAACTTTTCGCGGTGCTCGAGCAGGCGGTGGATGCCGGCGACGCCAACGTCGTACAAATGTTCGGCGCGATTGCCCATCATGCGGGCGGTGAGTAACGCTTCTTCCGCCACCGGAATGTCGCTTGTGCCGGCGGAGACTACCAGGATCGATCCTTTGCCGGTGATCTCTGCGTTGCGCTCGATGGTAATTGCTCCGGACAATTCGTGAAACTTCGCGAGGCGCGCGTCTTTTCCACCGGCGCGTTTTACGGCAGCAAAAATCTTTTTGTCGGCGCGGGTTACCAGGATGTTGTGGCGCGAGTCTTTTTTCTGCAGCATGGCACGCACAATTTCCGCCACCTGCTGTGGCGTTTTGCCCTTGCCTAGAACGACCTCGGCAAAACCTTGCCGTAGCGCCCGATGGTGATCCACCTTGGCAAAGCCGAGATCTTCGAATGGAAGATGCTTCAGGCGCTCGATGGCTTTGCCGGGAGCGAGATCGCCAGATTTCACGGATTCCAGAATTTTCAGCAGTTCAGATTGATTCATAGTCTCCGGCCGCAGCGAATTCTATCATCGCTGGGGACTCGCGCCTTAGCTTGACTTGCCGGAACACCGCTGCGAGACTGATTCTACCCGCGCAAAAACATGACTGACACACAAAAGCAGATCGTAACCATAGGTGTGACCGGTGCGAGCGGAGCGATTCTCGCGCGGAAGACGCTGGCGTTGCTCGAAGAGGACCCACGCGTCGCGCACGTTCATCTGGTCGTTACGGAAGCCGGACAGCGGCTTTTTGTGGAAGAATTGGGAATTGTTGCCGGCGACTTGAAGCAGCTACCGAGCCGCATTCTCGGCCATCCGGTTGCAAAAACCGATGTGCTGCCGAACAAGGATGTGGGCGCGTCCATCGCTTCGGGCAGCTACGCGGTGTATGCGATGGTGGTGATTCCCTGCTCGATGGGAACGCTCGGCGCGATTGCCAACGGGATCAGTGATGACCTGGTTGCGCGCGCGGCGGACGTGATGCTGAAGGAAGGGCGGAAGCTGGTTCTGTGCGTTCGCGATACGCCATTCAATCGCGTGCATCTGGAAAACATGCTGCGGGCGCAGCAGGCGGGAGCGGTGATTATGCCCGTGGTGCCGGCGTTCTATTACCAGCCGAAAACGATCGACGACCTTGTCACTCAATATGTTTGCCGGGTGCTCGCGCAGATTGGCCTCGCCCAGGACAAGATGTATCGCTGGACGGGTACGCCGGCAGCGAAAAAAGCGGAGGCGTGAGGCAGCTCGCCAAACAGCAATGGCAAACCGCATCAAAACCGCGCTCGAAATGATCAAGTTCGAACACTCCGTGTTTGCGCTGCCGTTTGCACTGACGGGAGCGCTGCTGGCTGCGCGCGCAACGCGTCACGGATGGCCTTCGCTGCGGCAAATTCTGTGGATCGTGGTGGCGATGGTGACGGCGCGTTCCGCGGCGATGACCATGAACCGCATTGCTGATCTCCGCTACGACCTGGAAAACCCTCGAACGAAGCAGCGCGCGCTGCCGACCGGCGCGCTCACGCTGCAATTTGCATGGCTTTTCACTGTTGTTGCAGTCACGGCATTTTTCGTTGCGGCGTGGCAATTGAATCCTCTAGCGCTGAAGCTGGCGCCGCTGGCCATCGCGATTCTGTTTTTCTATTCGTTTACGAAACGCTTCACGAACTGGTCGCATCTCTTTCTCGGATTCGCGCTGGGTATTTCTCCTGCCGCCGCCTGGATCGCTATCACGGGCGGGCTTGATCTGCGCATGCTTATTCTTTGCGCCGCGGTTACGCTGTGGGTGGGCGGCTTCGACGTGCTCTACGCGTGCCAGGATATTGAGTACGACCGAAGCGCAGGGCTTTTCTCCGTGCCAAAACAATTCGGCATCGCCACGGCGTTGCTGATCGCGCGGGCGATGCACATCGGTGTGATCGTACTTCTCGGGTGGCTGGCGCTAAGCTTCGGATTGCCGTGGCCGGCGTGGGCAGGGATTGCCGTTGTCGGTTTACTGCTAGCCTACGAACATTCGCTTGTCAAAGCGGATGACTTGAGCAAGCTGAACGCTGCGTTTTTCACCGTGAACGGCTATATTAGTATGTTGTTCCTGCTGTTCTGGGGCGCTGCGGCCGCGGTTTGGCGCGTTTGAAACTTTCGACGGATTCAAAATGAGCGAACTAGCAATCACCGACCAGCGGTTGAAGCCGATTGCGGAAAAAGTGCTTGCGGGCGAGCGCCTGAGCGTGGACGACGGCATCGCGCTGTATCGTTCGCCGGACCTGCTGGCGGTGGGCTGGCTGGCGAATCACGTGCGCGAAAAGCGGCATGGGAACGTCACGTATTTCAACGTCAACCGGCACATCAATCCGACCAACATTTGCGTCGCTCATTGCAAGCTTTGTGCGTTTGGGCGCGATCCCAGCGCGCCGGGGGCGTACAACTTCTCGCTGGAAGAAATTTACACACGTGCCGAGCAGGGCGCGCGCGAAGGCGCACTGGAATTCCACATTGTGGGCGGCCTGCACCCGGATTTATCGTTCGAGTACTTTCTGGAGATGATTCGCGGGCTGAAGCAGCGCTGCCCGGGCGTGCACTTGAAAGCATTCACGATGGTGGAGGTGGGCTACTTCGCACGTATCGCAAGACTGTCGACCAAAGAAACTCTGATCAAATTGAAGGAAGCTGGCGTCGATTCACTGCCTGGCGGCGGCGCGGAGATTTTCCATCCGCGAGTGCGGCGAATCATCTGCGATCACAAAGTGAGCGGGCAGATGTGGCTCAATATTGCGCGGCAGGCGCATGAGATTGGGTTGCGTTCGAACGCGACGATGCTCTACGGGCACGTGGAAACGGAAGAAGAACGTGTCGACCACCTTGTGAAGCTACGCGAGCTGCAAGACGAAACGCATGGCTTCGTGGCATTTATTCCGCTGGCGTTTCACCCGGACAACACCGCTCTTTCACACATTCCGAAGCCGACTGGCTATGCCGACCTTCGCAACATCGCGGTTTCGCGCCTGCTACTGGACAACTTCGAACACATCAAGGCGTACTGGATCATGCTTTCGCCGAGCATCGCGCAGATCGCACTGCGCTTCGGCGCGAACGACCTCGACGGCACGGTTGTGGAAGAAAAAATTTATCACGATGCTGGCGCGAAAACGTCGGAGTTCACGCCGCGCAACGAACTCGAACGCCTCATTCGCGCGGCCGGCCGCGTCCCGGTCGAGCGCGATACGCTCTACCATCCGGTCGACCGTTCAAAGATGCCGCCGCTTCCCCCGCCAATGCGGCCGGATCTTGTCTCGCTTACCCTGAACGTCTAGCGCGGTCTGATTCCGAAACTCATTCAACACCATTCATGAATGGTGTTGACAGATCCACACCTGGCGTTTACTCTGGCCTCTGGAGGCTCCTGCCATGCGACATCAATTTGTGCTCGACAAACGAACCAACAAATTGCTCGAGGAACTCGCATCTTACCGCGATGGCAATCGAAGTGTGATTGTCCGGGAAGCCATCCAGCTTTATGCCGATATGGAAGACTGCCTCGACAAAATCGAAGCGGACCCGGCATTTCAAAAAATGATGGCAAAATCCGACGCCGATATCAAAGCAGGGCGCGTCATTCCGCATAGCGAAGTCGTCAGAATGTCCCGTGCAATAAGCGCTAAGAGACGAACCCGGTGAAGCACGGGGTCGTTTGGACCCGCACTGCCTGGGAATTATTTGAAGAACTTCCGGACCGAGACCGGGAGGCAGTACTCGAGAAATTGCCCGCGCTGTCCTTCTTTCCACACATGTACCCGGTACGAACAAAAGGGCGCCGTTTTCGCCGCCATCGTTGGTTCAATGCGGGCGATTGGCTCGTGTACTACCGTGTAGTGGACAACACCATTTACATTCGAGGCCTTTGGCCTGCGCGCATCCCTTGATCACCCGTGTCCTGCAGCCGGACCTCGATTGGCTCTATGCGGTGCCGATTTATCGGATGGCTGTCGCCTTGGCCACGACTTTTTCGAGGACTTCCGGGGGCAGAATCGCGTAGCCCTTTTCCTGGGCGATCTTTTGTCCGCTGGTGTAGATCCACTTCAAATAACCGGCCACCGCGCTGCCCCGGCTGGGATCTTTGGCAATGGCGGGCACGTAAAGCCATGTGAAACTGCTGATCGGGTAGCTTTCCTTGCCGGATGCATTGGTTAGAGAAACGCGAAAATCATTGTTCATTTTGCTGCCGCTGGCAGTAGCTGCGGCCGCGATCGAGGTTGCGGAAGGCTTAATGAATTCACCCGCCGCATTTTTGATGCTGGCGATGCGCACGGCCGAGCCAGCGGCAAGATTTAGTTCCGTGTAGCCGATCGCGCCCGGCGTGCTACGCAGCTTGGCAATCAGATCCTGGGAACGCTGGAATGCTTGACCCACGGGCCATTTCGGCGATTCGCTGCGCCCCGCTGCGGCAAGAAACTCCGGACTCACTTTGGCCAAGTAGTCAGAAAGAATATAGTTGGAGCCCTTGCCCTCGTTACGATGGAGAACCTGAATGGGCAGCCCCGGCAGATTCATCTCTGGGTTGAGCTTGGCGATCGCCGGGTCGTTCCACGATTTGATCTTTCCGAGGAATATGCTGGCCAGCACGGGCCCCGTGAGCTTAAGTTCGCCCTTCACGTCGGGCAGTTCGTAGATAATCACAATTCCAATCAAAACTGCGGGCAGTTCAAGAATCGACTTGCCATCCGCACGGAGCTGGGCTTCCGGAATGGGAGCATCCCCGCCCCCGAAATCGCCCGAACCCGCAAGAATATTTCGCGCGCTCTCTGCCGATCCCGTGGCCATGTAGCGAATGAGAGTAGAGGGCTGCTGCTTGTGAAATTCGTCGATCCAACTCTTATAGAGGGGTTCCGGCATGCTGGACCCGGTTTCGACGAGAACCATTCTATCCTGGCCAGGAGCAACGGCCGGGAGCGAGAGCAGCACTCCGAGAATGACCGCAAAGAACTTGCATGAGCTTGTACGCACACAATCCTCTCTGTTGTCCGAGAATCTTTGTCAAATTCTTCGAGCAGCGAACTAGTGATTGTCCCAGGCTATTGCTAGAGAGTAGCGGTGGGAGCCAAGGGCGCGAAAGGGGACGGAAGTACAGTTGTGCGGAATCCGGCACTAAGCGTTTGACGAAACTACACCTTCGGTGAATTCTTACTTGTCTTAAGTCTGTATCACCGAACTATGAGAGGAGCGCTTTTTCGAATGCGAACGATTCTATTGCTCACCATCTCCAACATCTTTATGACATTTGCATGGTACGGCCACCTGAAATTCCGCAGCGAGGCGCTGTGGAAGGTGATCATGGTCAGTTGGGGGATCGCCTTCTTTGAATATTGCTTTCAGGTGCCCGCAAACCGCATCGGTTCTTACGAATTCAACGGCGCGCAGCTCAAGACCATTCAGGAAGTAATCACTTTGTCGGTCTTCTCTGTATTCTCGGTCCTCTACCTGGGCGAAAAATTCAAGTGGAACTATGCCGCGGGCTTCGCGTTCATCGCGCTCGGCTCTTTCTTTGTCTTTCACAAGTGGTGATGAGGCACTCCAGCGATTCAGGTGAGACGCTTCGGCCGCCAGACGACCACGTCCTGCCTCCGGGAAAAATGGAGCAGCGGCTTTCGTGTGGGCAACGCGATTCCGGCCGCATCCGCCATCGTATTCACGGCGAACTCGGCCTCCGCCACCTGCAAAGGCCACGGCGGATGATGGATCTCGCCGCGAATGATTCGCCCGTGCCTGTCGGCTGTGTACAGGCAATACCGCTCGGTCAAGAAATGCTCCAGCGTCCCAGGCGTCGGAGAAAAAACCTCGCCGACGGGGCGATACCGGCCCATCAGCGATCCAGCCGGCGCCCCGCGATGCGTCCGCTCGCTCTGGTAGTGCATCCAGTCTTCGCGTACTGCACAGGTCATTCGTGCGCGAAAGTAGGGCAAGTGGAACCACGCGCGCGCGATGGAAACCGCCAGCGAGTTACCCGCATCCAGACTGAAAAACCACACTCCTGGTTTTCCGCTGAAAGTCACATAAGTGCGAACATTGAGTTCGGGGAATGCCGAGAGCCAAGGCACTGCAGGCGTCCTGCGCAGCCGCACACCGGTCATACGAAACGGAACCACCGCGAGCCAGGCCTGCCCTTCAAACGTGTCGATCTGCAATTGCGGAGGAATTAGGGGGCGCAAGACAGCAGCATCGACCGGCCAGTGCGCAAAAAGCAGGTCATGCCAGCTCTGCGCCATCACCCACGGTTCCACCGGAAGAGGCCAGGGCCGGTGCGCGACGTCCTGCAGGATCGCACTCATTGGCGCACACAAAGCTTTCTCGACAAGCTCATTTTCTGAATATACCCTTCCAGGAAGCTCGGGAATCGAATTCTCTAGTTTCAAACAGAACGAAAGAGCCATAAGGAGAGAAAGCATGCAGCGCAAAGCATCCGCGGTTTGGCAAGGCGGTTTGAAAGATGGGAAGGGCTCGATATCGACGGACAGCGGCGTCCTGAAACAGACGCAATACTCCTTCAGCACGCGCTTCGAGAACGGCGTCGGCACCAATCCGGAAGAGCTGCTAGCGGCGGCGCACGCCGGATGTTTTACGATGGCGCTTTCCGCGCAACTGGGCAACGCAGGCATGACCGCGAGCAGGCTCGAAACAACGGCAACGATTTCGCTCGAAAAACTTACGGACGGCTTCGCCATTACAAAAAGCCATCTGGACCTCGTCGCGCAAATTCCCGGCGCGGACAAAGCCAAGTTCGACGCGGCCGTAAAAGCCGCCGAAACCGGCTGCCCGGTATCAAAACTCTTCAAGGCAGAAATCAGCGTCAACGCCCGCCTGGAATCCTAGGACCAGGACGCCCCAACAGACGTTCTCAGAGAACACGCCAAACAGGTACAATGCCGCACATGATTCCAGCTCCGGGAGCGTTCGCTGCAGGTGTCGCGATCTTTTTGATCGTGGTCTGGGACGCGTTCGAGGCCATTATCTTGCCGCGCCGGGTCACGCGTAAATTTCGCCTTACTCGAGCGTTCTATAAAACGACCTGGTCGGTTTGGAGATTCGTGATGTGCCTGGTGCCTTCGAAGAAGAAGCAGGAGGCACTGCTGGGATTCTTTGGCCCGATATCGCTGCTCGTATTGGTCGGCGTGTGGGCCGTGGGGCTGGTGTTCGGTTTCGGACTTATGCAATACGGTGCAGGGTCCGCCGTGGTGATGACGGGAGGCCAGCCGGGCTTTCAGACGGACATCTACCTCAGCGGCACGACTTTCTTCACTCTAGGCCTGGGCGACGTCATTCCGCGTTCCGGCTTGGCTCGTGCGCTGGTTGTCACGGAAGCTGGATTTGGTTTTGGGTTTCTTGCCGCCGTGATCGGATACTTGCCATTCATCTACGGATCGTTCTCCAAGCGCGAGGTGAATATCTCGCTCCTCGATTCCCGCGCGGGAACGCCGCCCACCGCCGGTGAATTGCTACGCCGCCACAGCTACGCGAACGGGCAGGACGCCTTACGCGTTCTACTCAAAGATTGGGAACTGTGGTGCGCCGAGTTGATGGAAAGCCATCTTTCGTATCCTGTTCTGGCCTATTTTCGCTCGCAACACGACAACCAATCCTGGGTCGCCTCGCTCACCGCGATTCTGGACACTTGCGCGCTCGCCATCGTCGGCATCGAGGGCGCTTGCGAAAAACAGGCTGAGCTTACCTTTGCAATCGCGCGTCACGCCGTTGTTGATCTCTCCCAAGTATTCGGTACGGCACCCAAAGCCCTGCCGCACGACCGGTTGCCGGCAAAGGACTTGCGCCAAATTCGCGATATCCTCGCCCAGCACGGATTGAAACTTCATGATGGCGAACAAGCTGACCGCAAACTCACGGAGTTTCGCAAGATGTATGAACCCTACATCTATGCGCTGGCCAATTATCTGAACCAAACGCTGCCGCCATGGATTCCTCTGAAAAAAGGCAAAGATAATTGGCAGACGACGGCCTGGGCGCAGTCCGCCGGACTCATTGAGAAAGAAGTGGCCACGGTCGTCGCCGATGACCATTTCTAAGTTTTTGGGGACTACGGAATCTTGACATCATTTTTTGTTCGATAATTCTTTCGCTGGAGAAAAACTATGAAGGCCATTCTCGTTCGTGAATTCGGCGGTCCCGAAGTTCTAAAGCTCGAAGAAGTCCCGACGCCAAAACCAACCGCCGGACAAGTTCTTGTCCGTATTCATGCCGCAGGCGTGAACCCCTACGACACCTATATGCGCGCGGGCACCTACGCGGTCAAACCGCCGCTGCCGTACACGCCTGGATCGGATGCCGCGGGAGTCATCGAAGCGGTTGGCGATGGCGTTAAGAAAGTAAAGGCGGGCGACCGCGTCTACACGGCAAAAACGGTGACGGGCGCTTACGCACAATACGCTCTCGCGCTTGAAGAACAAGTGTATGGACTGCCAGAAAAAATCACTTTCGGGCAGGGAGCTGGCGTGTGGGTTCCGTACGGAACGGCGTACCACGCGCTCCATCATTCCGCGGAAGCGCGCGCATCGGAAACAGTTCTAGTGCACGGCGCCAGCGGCGGAGTCGGCAGTGCGGCCGTACAAATGGCGCGCGCCATGGGCCTCACGGTTTTTGGCACCGCAGGAACCCAGAAAGGCGTCGATCTCGTCAGGCGCGAAGGCGCACATCAAGTTTTTGATCACAGCAAAGCGGGTTATCAGGAAGAGATCTTGAAGGCCACCGGCGGCCGGGGCGTGGATATCGTTCTTGAAATGCTCGCCAACGTGAACCTCTCGGCGGACTTGAAGATGCTGGCCACCAATGGACGAGTGATCGTCATCGGCAATCGCGGCGAGATCACCATCAACCCGCGGGACCTGATGCTGCGCCGCGCTTCCGCCCGAGGCTTCACGCTCTGGGCTGTCACTCCCGCGGAAGAAGCTGAAATCCATGGCGGTCTCTTCGCCGGCCTCGAGAACGGCACACTTCGCCCCGTCGTCGGCAAGGAGTTGCCCCTCGGCGAGGCCGCCCGAGCACACAAAGAGATTCTTGATCCCGGAGCCGCGGGAAAAATTGTGCTTGTACCATAGTGGTGTGTCTGGATCTGCCTCTTGCCGCGGTCCTTCTTGATCTGAGTTCATTACGATCGAGAACATGCCGTATAATCGGTGTTCTCGAATTGTGACGCCGGGAAATCCTAGCGATCGCCGGAACAAGTCTTATCGTGTACATCGAACTCTTACTCTCGGTCGGTCTAGGGGCACAGAACCCCCTTAGCCACTATTGGCACAAGATCACCGACCGGACGTTTACCGGCATCTACAACGCCAATGCTTTCGACCTGGCGATGATGATTCCCTATTTCATCGTCCTTCTGGTCCTTGCGGTCTACGGACTCCATCGCTACTGGCTGGTTTACGACTATTTTGCCTATGCAAGAAATGTCCCCGCGGTTCCGCCGCCGGTTACCGACTGGCCCCGCGTCACTGTGCAGTTGCCCATCTTCAACGAGCGCTACGTCATCGAGCGGCTTGTTGAAGCCGTTTCGCGTTTCGACTACCCGGCGGAACTGCTGGACGTGCAGGTGCTGGACGATTCCACCGACGAGACTTGCGAGGTTGCTCGCGCTTGCGTCGAGCGGCACGCCGCCCAGGGTATGCCCATTGCTTACATCCACCGCACCAATCGCGAAGGCTACAAAGCCGGGGCGCTCGAAAACGGCTTGAAGACTTCCAAGGGCGAGTTCGTCGCCATCTTCGACGCCGACTTCCTTCCCGAGCACGATTTTCTTCGCCGCACCATTCCTTATTTCATGAATCCCGATGGCGGCGGCAAAATCGGCATGGTGCAAACGCGCTGGACGTACCTCAACAGCGACTATTCCCTGCTGACCAACGTCGAGACAATTCTTCTCGACGGCCATTTCGTCGTCGAGCATGGCGCGCGCTCCCGCCGCGGCACGTTCTTCAACTTCAACGGCACCGCCGGAGTGTGGCGTCGCAAAGCGATTGATGATGCCGGCGGCTGGGAGCACGACACGCTCACCGAAGACACCGATCTTTCTTATCGCTCGCAGCTCAAGGGCTGGAAGTTTATGTACCTGCCGCATATCGAATGCGCTTCCGAGTTGCCCGTGGACATGAACGGCTTCAAAGCCCAGCAGGCGCGCTGGGCCAAGGGCCTCATGCAGACGGCGAAAAAGATCCTGCCCAAGGTCTTGAAGTCGGATGCCCCCTGGCACGTCAAAACCGAGGCTTTCTTCCACCTTACCGGCAACATCAGCTATCCGCTGATGATCCTGCTCTCCACTATGTTGCTGCCCGCGATGATCGTGCGCTTCTACCAGGGCTGGTTCCAGATGCTGGTGATCGACCTGCCGCTCTTCCTCGCTTCAACTTGTTCCATCTCCAGCTTCTATCTCGTCGCGCAAAGGGAGTTGCGTCCCAAGACTTGGTGGCGCACGTTTCTATACTTGCCCTTTGTCATGGCCACCGGCATCGGGATTGCCGTCCGTAACGCCCAGGCGGTAATGGAAGCCATCATTGGGAAGAAAAGCGAATTTGTACGCACTCCCAAGTTCAATATCGAAGGCAAGCAAGGTACGTTCGCGAAAAAATCGTACAAGAACAAAGCCGGCTGGATGCCCTACGCGGAAGTGCTGCTCGGCCTCTATTTCTCGCTCACCATCGTCTACGCCATCGCCAACGAAAACTACGCCACCGTCCCGTTCCTGTTGCTCTTTGTCTGGGGCTATCTGTACACCGGCTGCATGTCCCTCGGCCAGACGTACTTCGCTCGCCTCCGCTTCGGGGTCAACGCCCCCGAGATGCGCCCCGCTACTTCCGGTGCTCCCGGCTTCTAGGTCCACCGAATCAGCCCGGTATTCAAATCTTCTCCAG
>JBGPIX010000002.1:0-44894 GCA_041485085.1 Candidatus Acidiferrum sp. | reverse complement strand
GTGCATGCCCCGCAGCGGATACTTCGTCTTGTTGTGGTCAAACTCCGGAACCGCTTTGATCGGCCGCCATCCGCTCGCTGTGTGGCAGTCCTCGCAAGGTATCTGCAGAGGTCCGTGCGGACTTCGGGTAGTCTCGCGCTGTGGAGGAAGCGGAGAACCAACGGCCGGCCACGACAGAAATAACAGCCAGCATAAAATTTGTATGCACCTGGACGTAGAGCACCCTAAAGCCCTGCCAAGAATTGATCCACCTAGGTTGGGCTCCTGTTGGCCTAATTCCTCCAATCAAGAAGATCTTGTACGGAGCACGTAAATTTTCTGTAAGGACCTCAATCTACCCTTCTCATCAATACTCGTCCTTGTTGGGGGTCAAAATCAACTGTACCAGGGGACAGGTTAAGGGCAGAGGTTAGACAGTGGAAAAAGTCGAGATATAGTGACAAAGCCCCCGGCTCGTGCCCACGCAACACATCATCTTTGAGTTTGAATCAAAAGGAAGTCCTTCTAAATCTGACAGATACAGATGCTCAGCAGTGGTCCACGTGGAAAGCATCACATCCCGGTGGCCTGAAATTCAAGCAGGCCGGAAGCAGGGCGTCCCAGGGGAAAAGTCCAGTGAGCCTTCCCAGCAGTGTTTCCAAGCTCAACGATAGTGTCAATGGGCATAGAATTGCACAAGTCTAGTCAGCTTTGCATCTAACTTACATTCTTTTACGACACCCTTGCAGGAGCAGTCGAGTAATGTGATGTTCAGTGAGCTCAACAATGGGAACTACGCACCGCGTTGGGTCTCCGGAAAGGCTCACGAAGCTTGCTCACGCAGACCATGAAAGCGAATCGATCGAGATGGAGAGACTCAAAGCGCCCCAAGCGCACCAATCAAAACGATGAACGCAGTCGCGGGCGGAGTCCAGGCACACGCTCACCGAGGGAACACCGTAGCGATAAACCTTCAGTTGTCCTCCGGAAGCTATATGACATCTTGGAAAGCCATGCTCCTACATGGTATAGGCTAGAGCACCATGAGAGGGCCGAGCGCGCCCTCCGAAGGAGAGGAAAATTTTCGGCGGATGTCTTCATCGAGCTAGGCGACCTGCTGGAGGCCTATGCGCCGAGGTGGTATACGAAAGAAGATCACGAGAGAACCCAGTCTGCCTTGAAGGCATTGAAGTAGCGTTGAGAATTGAGAGGAACCCGGGATGCCCGGAAAAGACGGTGAACTTCTATCCCTGAAATCTGTAGCCCATTCCAGGAACGGTTACAATCAGCGCAGGCCTCTTTGGAGATTCCTCCAGTTTTTGGCGCAGACTGGCGACATGGACATCAACCGTGCGAGTGAAGGTGCCCACCTCATAACCCCAAACCTCGCGCAAGATCGCATCACGAGACAGAGTGACTCCTTCGTGCTCGATGAAATAACGCAACAATTGAAATTCCCGAGCGGTAACATAAACAGGTTTACCATCGCGCAAAACTTGGGTGCCATGAATATCCACGCGAATTGAGCCAAATTGGCGAAAGCCTTGGCCTGATCGAGTGGGCGCGCGCCGGAGTAACGCTTCGATCCGTGCCATAAGTTCAAGGGTGTCAAAGGGTTTTGTAACGTAATCGTCGGCACCTAGCTTGAGGCCCACAACTTTTTCGGCGGTTTGTCCACGAGCAGTCAGCAAGAGTATGGGGGTTGCCAGACCGGCCAGTCGAATGTCGCGACAGAGGTCAAACCCGTTGCGATGAGGCAACATTATGTCGAGGATGATCAGATCGAAGGGGAGCTGAGTCGCTTTACGGAATCCTTCAATGCCGTCTGTAGCGGAGTCCACAACATAGCCCTCGCTTCGCAAGCGATCACCTAAGGTCATCTGCAACGCTTCTTCGTCTTCCACCAGCAGAATATTCTCATTCATTTTTGAGTATCCGAGGGTGACTCGATGGCAGCGGACACCAAACGCAAATCCAGTTCTTCCGCGAGAGGCAAATGAAGCGTAAAGAAACTTCCTCGGCCCACTTCACTAACTACGGTGAGCTTCCCGCCCATCGCCTCTGCGATGTCTCTGGCGAGAGACAATCCTAAACCAGCGCCGTGAATCTGCGCCTCACTGACTGCCGCGCTGCGATAAAAAGGTTCGAAAATATGGGATAGTTCCGAGCGCTCGATGCCGATACCGCGATCTTGAACCACTATTTGGATTTCCCGGCTGGCTCGATTTTCCGAATCGACGAGGACGGCACGAATGCCAATCCAGCGGCTCTCCCCGCTGTACTTCACGGCATTTACGATTAAGTTTTGCAAACACTGCGACAGCGCTGACGGATCGCTCATGACACACGGCAGGCTGGCCTGAATCTGCCGCTCGACCATAAAACCGGTGTCATGTAGCAGTTCCGAGTTATTGTCCAGAACGGATTCAATGACTTGCGAGATTTGCAGTGGACGAAGTACATAGCGACTGCGCCGGTCTTGGGTTGAGGCGAACAACAAGATTTGGTTTACAAGATCAGCGATTTGGCGACTTTGCTTCTGGATTACTGAACCATATCTCCTGACGTCTGCTTGCTTGTTGACCAGGCCATCCACGATGTTATCGGCCGCCGAACTGATGACCGCCAACGGAGTACGCAACTCGTGAGAGACAGAGGCGACAAATTCCACTTGTAGTTCGGCGAATTGGATCGCGGCAAGCATCTTGCTTCTCTGAATAGCCCAAACCGAAGCGCTGGCGAAGATTAGAGTAAAGGCAAGGACTGCGATCAGCCGAATCGCAAAGCGGCGAGAAGTAGCTACAACGTTGTCCAGGCGTTGCGAGGCCTGTTCATCGTAAAGCCGTTTGATTTCTTCCATGTCCTGCCGGACACGATCGAACGACTGGACGCCGCCTGCAAGGTCTAAGGTGACGGCTTCCTTCGTACTGCCCTCGAGAATCGAAGATAACACTTCGTTGCGCACCTTAAGAAAGTCAGACCAATCGGCCTCAAGACGCTTCCCAATCTCGATCTCGCGAGGCGTCTGTGCCTGACGAAGATATTCGATGATCCCCTCGTTTACAAGCCGATCAGCCTCGCGCGACTCGTCGGCATATTCCAACTGGAGATTACTGTTATTAGTGGTTAATGCGTAGAAAGTGGCTCGGCGCGTCTCTTGGGCTTCATATTGCAGCTCGCCAATTCTGTGAAGTCCCAGCACCGACCCGGCATACATTTTCTGAGCCTCGAGATTGGCAGTGTGAAGATCCCGGATAATCCAAATTCCGACGATCGTAACCACACAGAAAACCACGAGAAGCAACAGAGTGGAACTGTAGTGGGCTATCGAGACCAACAAGGGGTCGATGAGCGGAACCGAGCCGCTCGTCGTTCGTCTCACCAAATGTTTGGTCTGTCGGCGCATACTATTTGGGCGGCCGGGTAGGAACGTGAAGCCGGTAGCCCTTGTCTTCCGGAAGCCGTTCGTCAATCCGAATAACCTTTACCGAGGCGTCCACATCCGTAGCGCGAACGTAGCCAATAGCTCCGGGCACGTTGAATATGAACTTTCGAACGCCCATTGGAGTTGCCAAAGTCTTGGGTGATACAAAGACCTCGCCCGTGAACAACCCGCGTAGAAAGTGATTATTAAAATCAGTTTCACTCATCTGGTAAATCAAACGGAGGACGGCATCGCGTTCGGGTTGGCTCGACTCCATCATGACTAGAGTAATTCTGCGCCCGTTTGGCCAGTGGCTGCGCTCACCTAGAAAGACCTTGCGCAGTTCGGCCATGGAGAGATTCTCAGTCGGGTTGGATTTGTTAACGACAATGGCCAGATTTTGGTCCGACGCCGCTGGTGGATCAGAGGGCAGGCGGGGAGGGGGGGCGGCAGCAGGCGAAAGGGCCGCAACGGCGCCACTCAAGAGGAACAGAAGTCCTGCCCAACGCGACATTGCACGGTCCTTTAGAACGTAAATCCGACTTGCAGCGCCAGTGCGCTGATCGCCTGCTGTCCCCGCAAAGCGGTGTAGTCATATTGCAGCTTCAGGGCGACGGATTCGCTTGCGTCGTAGCGGAGACCCAGGGAGGGACCATGCCGCAACCGAACGTCCGGAAACACGGGCTCCGTATCCGAAGAATTTACGTATTGGTAACGGAAATAGGGGCGGTAGGAGCCAAATTGTTTTGAGACTTGAGTATAGAACCCCGGGGTGTTGAAAGTCTGGGACGATCCGAAGAGGGAGTGACGCACAACCAGAGCTTCGTTTAGCCACTCGAATTGGGGACGGACAAATACGGCATGTGCCGCAAATATGCTTTCGCCGATCCTCGGCGAGTTGGCCGGGGCAAGCGCGTCCCGATAGGCAGAGAAGCCCACCTGCAAGCCGCGAATGGCCTCAGGGCGAGCGAAAAGCGCAAGGTTGAATGCTTTGTGATTCTGTTCATCGACCTCGTTTTGCACCGGCTCTGTGCTTATTGGAGTGCGCGAAGCCCTTCCATTTCCAACTTCGGCGACATAGTGCAATCCCAGTGGTCCGGAGGGGATCGCTCCGGAAGCCGACACACCTACGGTGTGGATGGGCAGAATTCCGCCGCGATCTTCGAAGTCAAAGAGGAAAGGCCGATCCGTGGTTGTCTGAAACCAAGTACTGTGGTGGTAAGCGGTATTGTAATATCCGATTGCGGTATGCCACCGGCCGGCTTCGATGTTCAGATAGTCATTGTGGGAATACTGGAGAAGATATCGCTCGATATCGACACTGAAAGTGTTGTTCTCTCCGCGGGTTACTCCGTAGATGTTGTCCGGTCCCCCTTCGAAGACGATCTCGCTGAGGAATTTGAATTTTTCCGAAATGTCCGAGGTGACGAACATATCGAGCTGTCCGAGGCTGAACGCGGTCTTATCCCCTTTTTGAGTGTCGCCGTGGAGGGTCGTATCGCCAAATCCGCGTATACGAAGGAGCGTCTTGCTCACGTCCATTCGCTCCGACATAGCGCGCTCCCCCGCTGTATCGCTCTCGCCTTCGGGAGCCACACTCGGCTGCGGAGGGACAGCTGTTTTCTCCACGGGGGCAGTCTGTGATTTGGAGGCCTCCAACTCTTTGATTCTGGCTTCGAGTTGATCCACCTTCTTGGCCTGGGCTTCCAGCAGGGAGATCCGTTGCAGCAACAGCTGCATCGTCTCTTTATCTGAAGCGCGCGCTTCGGCGGACTGTTGAGCGCTGAGAATGGGCCCAGCCGCAAGCAGTCCCACCAAAAGGAGAACTCCCCGCATTGGCTGCCTGGAAGGGTTGGGTTGCACTCTGGGAACAGTGCTGTGAAAACGAACAACGGAGAAGTTCATGCTGCCTCCCAAATTCAAGGAATCCGCAGGTTTAAAATCATTTTGTACTATATGAGAGCATTGCAACGCGCGTATCCACGTGTAAATGTCACTAAGATATTATGCCCTTCTGGACGTGACCACACGTAAATGGCTTTTAAGACTGGTAAGCAACCACAGCAACTAGGGCCTGCGGATCCCTTACTGGCTGTTAGACGTTTCTGGGGGGGCGATCGCGGCTTTCCATGCCCACTGAGACCCCGTTAAGCCTTCAGCAGGTTGCGACTGGATGGAGTCAAAACCCGGATTGTCGCCAAGGAGTTTCGCATAAGAGCGCCACTTCCAGACCTCGTAGATGGCCGGGTAAACCAACAATTCAAGAAGAAAGGAGGTGAAAATACCCCCAACCATTGGCGCCGCAATACGCTTCATCACGTCAGAGCCGGCACCCGTACCCCACATGATGGGAAATAGGCCAACGCAGGTGGTCGCGAAAGTCATGAACTTCGGCCGCAGTCGTTTAGCAGCACCATTTACAATGGCTTCGCGCAGATCACCGAGACTGTTCATGCGGCCTTCACGCTTAGCCTCATCAAAGGCCAGGTCGAGGTAGAGCAACATGAAGACCCCGGTCTCAGCATCTATGCCAAGCAAAGCAATCATCCCCACCCATACGGCGACACTGACGTTGTACCCAACAAGATAAAGAAACCAGACAGCCCCGATAGCAGAGAAAGGCACTGCAAGCAGGACAATTATTGTTTTAGGTATTGACCTTGTGTTGAAATATAGGAGCAGGCAGATTAAGAAAAGGGTGACCGGAACTACCAGCTTCAGGCGCTCCTTCACCCGCTGAATGATTTCATACTGCCCGCTCCACGCGAAAGAGTACCCTGTTGGCAGTTTCACCCGCTCACGCAGTAGCTGATTCGCTTCGCTGACGTAGCTTCCAGGATCGCGGCCTGCGACGTCGACATAAACGTATCCTGTGAGCAATCCATTCTCGTTGCGGATCATTGCCGGTCCGTTGGCGATGTTTATTCGAGCCAGATCGCTCAACGGCAACTGCCGCTGACCGCTTCCTGGAACCGGGAGCCGGCCGAGAGCCCCAAGGTCGCTGCGGAAATCGCGGAGGTAGCGGACGTTTACCCGGTAACGCTCCTGGCCGAGGACAACCGTGCTTACGTTGTCGCCACCGATGGCATTCTCGATCACTTTCTGAGCATCTTCCACGCTGACGCCATAGCGCGCCATCTGTTCGCGGTCCCACTGCAGATCAAGAAAGTGACCCTCGGCCGTGCGCTCCGCAAGAACGGCACGAGTGCCCTTCACCGAATTCAGTAACGTTTCGATTTCGGCCCCGATTTCCTGGATGTGTTGCAAATCACCGCCAGCGATCTTCAGTCCCACCGGGGTCCGAATCCCGGTGGTTAACATGTCAATACGCCCGCGAATCGGCATCGTCCACGAGTTGTTGACACCAGGAATCTTCAGGGCTGTATTCATCTGGCTAACTAGTTCCTCGGTCGAAATCGTATCTGGCGTGAAGTGCCGGAAAATATGCTTCGCCCAGTTCGGTGACCATGAGGAATACCATGTATCTACATGTCGCCACGCAGAACGCGGCTTCAGGACAATCACTGTCTCCAGCATCGAAAGAGGAGCCGGATCTGTGGCTGTTTCCGCGCGTCCAGCTTTGCCCAGCACGCGATCCACTTCTGGGAACTGATGAATGATGCGATCGCTGGCTTGCAGCAACTTTTCCGATTGGCCGATGGAGATGCCGGGCAGTGTCGCAGGCATATACAAAATTGCGCCTTCGTCCAGCGGCGGCATGGACTCAGAACCCAAATTGTGAAAGACCGGTATGGTAACGATCATCAAGATGGCTACTGCACCAATCACGAGCCACTTCCAGCGCAGGGTCCAGCGCACCACCGGCTCATAAACCTTTATCAAGCGCCGGCTAACAGGATGACGGTCTTCGGACCTGATCTCGCCAATCAGAACGGCGTTGGCAACTTTGCAAAGCCATGCCGGACGGAAATCAAAGCGCTCGACACGGTTCAGTAGCACACGCAACGCGGGATCGAGCGTGACCGCCAGGACCGCGGCAACGAGCATGGTCAGCGTCTTGGTATAGGCCAACGGCTTGAACATCCGGCCTTCCTGAGCCTGAAGCGTCAGGACTGGCAAAAAGGAGACGGCAATGACCAGCAACGCAAAGAAGGTGGGCCCGGCAACCTCTTTGATTGCAGCTAATACGACTTCGGTACAATCACCAATGCGTCCTTTCTTTTGCCACAGTTCGAGTTTCTTGTGAGTCTGTTCAGCCACCACGATAGATGCGTCAACCAACTCACTGAATGCGATGGCCACTCCAGCCAGCGACATAATATTGGCACTGATTCCCAAGAAGTATGATGGAATGAAAGAAAGCAGTACCGCGACCGGCATCGTCGCAATCGGGATTGCCGCGCTTGGGAAGTGCCACAGAAAGACCAGGATGATGAGCACAACTGTAATAACGACCTCGAGAATCGTCTCTCTGACCGTGCCGATCGTGTTGTGGATCAGCTCCGACCGGTCATAGATCGGAATGACCTTCACCCCTGTCGGAAGTCCCGGTTCAATCTCCTTGATCTTTGCTTTGACGCGGTCGATCACCTCAATCGCGTTCTCACCGTTGCGCATCACGACGATACCGGACACGACTTCGCCCGCACCATCCAGGTCGGCAAGGCCTCGGCGCAGGTCCGGCCCCAACACCACCTGGCCAACGTCCTTGATGCGGATTTGCGATCCAGTATCTCCAACGCCGAGGGGAATGTTCTCAAAATCCTCGAGCGTTCGTGCGTAGCCACGGCCTCGAACCATGTATTCGGTGCCGCCAAATTCGAGCAATCGCCCACTTGATTCGTTATTGCCGCCACGGACGGCCTCAACGACGTGGCTAACCGGGATGCCATAAGCCCGCAATCGATTGGGGTCGAGATTAACCTGGTATTGGCGCGTATAACCGCCAATTGGCGCAACTTCGGCAACGCCGGGCACCGATCGGAGGTAATAACTCAAATACCAGTCTTGATACGACCGCAGGTCGGCAAGGCTGTGCTTTCCCGTAGTGTCAACTAGTGCATACTGAAAAACCCACCCGAGAGATGTAGCATCGGGACCAAGCTCGGTCTTAACTCCCTCCGGCAATCGTGGCAAGACAGAGGTGAGATATTCCGTTATTCGCGAGCGCGCCCAGTAGAGATCTGTTCCATCGGCAAAGTTGACGTACACGTAGGAGTAGCCAAAATCAGAAAATCCCCGGACTGACTTCACCCGCGGGGCGCCCAGCATGGCAGTAACGATCGGGTAGGTGACCTGGTCCTCGAGAATGTCCGGACTGCGGTCCCAATGAGAAAGAATGATGACTTGCGTGTCGCTCAGGTCAGGAGTCGCATCGAGGGGCAGACTGACCATCGCCCACCAGCCGCCGATGCAAGCAAATGCAATGAGGGTCAGTACTGCCAGCTTGTTTTTTACGGAGAAGTCGACGATTCTGTTAATCATCGTCATCCCCTTGGCGCCTGTTCACTGAGCCAACGGGATCTTTTTGGAACGCTTGTTTGCACTGCGTGGAACAGAAGTAGTAGGTCGCGCCGCGATAATCGAAAGTGTTCCCGGCAGCCGCCGCGATGGCTGGCTCCACCAGCTTGCCACAAGTCGGATCTTTCACCATTTTTGACGCCGCATGGTTGGGCATAACAGGCGGCCCGTCGGCAGAACGAGCAGAAAGCTCGGACATCGGCGATTTCAGCCTGCTTTCTGAATCGAGCATAAACGTGGCCGCGACAACAATCCGCTCGCCTGGCCGAACCCCATGCCGGATTTCGACCTGCTCGCCAAATCGCCATCCTGTCTCGACTTCGCGAGGCTCGAAGATGCCTTCGCTACGCTCGACATAGATTCGCGCATGCGCTCCTGAATCGACCACGGCATCCAGCGGAACTGTGACTGCGGCGGGCAGCCGAACAGGCAGATTGACATCCACCAACATTTCAGGCCGCAAGAGGAACTTTGGGTTTTCAACCTCCAGACGAACCTTGACCGTCCCGCCACCAGCCTGGAATTGCGGAAGGCTGTCAGCAACACGGGCGGACAACCGGGGCCTATCGTCCCTGATGCTGATCTGAGCCAGTGTGCCCGAACGTAGATACGCAGTCTCTTGTTCGTAAACCTCCGCGACCACCCAGACGCGGCTCAAATCCGCAATGCGGTAAAACTCCATACCATGATCAAAATGCTGTCCTGGCGAAACGCCACGAGAGAGAATGAATCCGTTGACTGGCGCGACGATATCAATATTTTCAGGGAGCTGCCGACTATCTGCCATCCGCCTGATCTGCGCGTCGCTCATGCCGAGATTGCGCAGGCGATCGGTATAGCCCTGAATGCTGCTCACTCCTTGCTTAGACACCGCGCCGGGAAATGGAACTGTCCGTGCCCCGTCGTTCCCCACGGCCCCCGGCACGCGCTCGCTGGCGGCCAAGAATCCGGAAGCTACTGCCAAGAAGTCAGGCGAATAAAAGATTGCGAGCTTTTGGTCCTTCTTGACTTGGGTTCCTACGGAATCCCGGAAAGTTTCTCTAATAAAGCCATCCACACCAGAGTTAATGCTGTAGACGCGCGTGTCTTCTGGAACCACTCGACCGACTACGCGAATGGTGCGGGTGGCGCTGCTTCTCTCGACGGTAGCGACGCGGATACCCGTTAGTCGCTGGGTGGGGCCATCGATGCTGACTGCACCCGAGGGCAATTGCGTAGCGGACAAAAGTGTGGGTTCGTTCTTGAGATTCTCACCCAATACGGGTTGAAGCTCCATCCCGCAATCGGGGGCAATTCCGGGCTTGTCGGATTTGTAGGCGGGATGCATGGGGTCCACGTAATAAATCACATGTGGCCCCTTCTTGCTGGCTCTTTGTGGATACGAATTGTGTCGACCGAGTCCGTAAGCAGCAGCTATTGCCAACACGACTGCCGCCGCGAGACTTAACTTGCGCATTTGGCTGGTCTCGAGCTTCATCTGTTTGGCTCCGGATCAACGCAACGCGCTTGTACTAGCTGCACTTAATGCGGAGTAGCCTGGGCAAGCGCCTCGCCTTAGGAAGAACATCCCTCAGAAGAGCCGCCACTCGCGGGGCAGCGGAACCACCAGTTTTCGCTGGGCCCAAAGCCATCAGGCCTCACATCCACGCGACCACCAAAACAACTGACCGAGTCCAACTCAAACGAGGGCCTTTTGCCACGACCTGCAGGGCAGCCAGTCACTGATAATGGTTGAACCGGGGGCCTTGAATCGTTGCGCTGGCGCAAATGCGGGCGGGGCCTCTTGCCTTGTGGCTGCTCCGTTATGATGGAGCCCAATGTATTGAAAAATTGGCATTTAGAGAGGCGCAGGCAGAACGAATCTTATTGTGAAATTTGATTACGGCTTGTGAAATCAAAACAACCGTTATCAGACTGATGGCCTTATTTAATTTCAAAGCTAAAGAGCAGCAGATTGCACCATTGTGCGGGCAATGCCCTACTTGGACTTCGGCGCGGCTGCGATTTGCGGCTTCGCAAAGAGTGCGTCCTCAAGCTTGGGATTGACAACGACCTTTTCAATCATGATCTTCTCTGCCTGAACGGGGGCAGCTTTAGCCGCTGCTGCCGGTTGGGTCACTGGGAGAACTCTCGTCTCCAGAATGTGCGGAATCTGAAGTCCATTTACCAGTCGATAATCGCGATAGTACACTTCTACTGGGTGGTAAACTCCATCGAGCCGCCGGGGCTGCCCTCCGATCTTCACCTCTAAAAAAGTCTGCGCGTCAATCCATACATGGATAGCCTGTCCGTTTTTCGTGGTCAGCTTGAGCTTATAAGTATCCCGGGCCTCAACTTTTTCCATGCCGGCCAGCTCGATCTTGGTACCTTTGGCCGAGTAGTCGACCAGATAACCATCAAGGTCCGCTTCGAAGGACGACGCCTTCATCTCCTCTACTGTGTAAGGCTCGACCTCACTGCGGTTCAGGAAAGGCCGCAGCTTCCATCCGTTGGCTCCGTCATATACCTGAGTCGCAGTCTGACCGTTGAACTGCAGCTCAAAATGCATTTTGCGGGGTCGTTTTAGTTCCATCAGAAAGGGTAGTTGAGCTTCTTCGGAAGGCCGGGAGGGAAACGACGTTAGGCTGGACTTCTGGCCAGCCCTTCGGTCCGTCATCGGAACTGGAAGAGCCCTGCGCTGATTACCTCCGGCGGTCAGCTTGCCTTCCAACGACATCGTTTGGACTGCCCGCCAAGCCTGCAAACCGCCACGGGCAGCGACGTTCCTGTCAACGATGGCAGCCGCGGAAAGGCCGACTGGCGACGGAGAGTTTTCCCCTGCTCCGGCAGTCGAAGCGACCAATGCCAACGACATGAAGATTCCTATTGTCTCTCGGAACATGGGTGCGTCCTCGCTCGAATATCTAAGACTTGATCAGCAAAAGACTACAACCAAACCAGATCGTCATACTTTGCGCACCGTCAACTTCCTGGTGGGCCGGTGGCGACCAAGATCTTCAAGCGGCAAACGCTAATCCACTACCAGCCCGTCCGCTCGAAATTTGCCAATCACAACGCTAACGTGATCGCCGCGTTTGACCAGCCTGCCTTTGTTCGAGAAAGCCATCCAGTAGGACTTCCCCGCTTCAGGGGTGCTGCTCTGGCGCAATTGCCCGACCTTTTCCATCGACGGAACCACCAGTTTGACCTGCGCCCTAGGGTCGATCAAGAAAGGCTCGGACTTTTTGTCATTGAGCCCTTTCGCTTTTTCTGCGTCCAAGACGCGATAGGTAAATCGAATAATTTCTCCCGACTCCAACGTCTTCAAACCGAGAGAGTCCACTCCCCAAACCAGCTCGTAATACTTCCCTGCCCGCCCCGCAAACCGATTTGGCTGGTAGCGGTTTGTGTCCTTCGCGACCGGGGCCTGCCCAGCTGCTACACTAGAGGGGGACTGACCCCTCACTCCAAAAACCAAAATGCTGCCAGCGAGAACCCCTGCCAGCAACACTTTCTTTGTGCCACGCAGGGCGATAGGGGGGGGCATTGTTGATATATCCTCGACTCGACTCGATTCGAGCGGTTTCTCATAGCCGCAGAAGGCCGGACATCGGACTCTGGATGTCCGGCCCAGTATAGCGTCTTAGTTCACCGTAAACGCGCCAGTCAACGTATTGGAGTTTCCGATCGGCGTGGCGACCGTCACGTTCCTAGCTGTACGAGCAGCACCGTTGGTGATTGCGCAGTTTGCGCTGACCGTAGTGGAAGTCGACCCTGTCACGGTGCAAGTGACGCCGCCCCCCGCAATAGTCACTCCTGTTGCGCCGGCCAGGCTGGTGCCGGTGAGGGTCACTGGAACGCTTGTGTTGTGCAAGCCTGTCGCGGGGCTGATCGAGGCCAGCGTCGCCCCCTGCACCGTAAACGTTACGTTATTGGTTGTCACGCCGTTGGTTATTACGCTGACGTTTCTATTTCCGAGCGCGGTAGTAGTGCCACCGGCGATCGCGAAGGTGGCCGTCACAGTCGAGTTGTCCACCACGGTAACGGCGGATACGCCGATGCCTGCGCCAGCGTTTACGGCGGTGGTGCCCGTGAGATTCGTGCCGCTAAAGGTCACCGTAAAGCTAGTGCCGCGCACGCCAGACGCCGGAGTGATTGAAGTCAACGTCGGCCCTACCACTGTAAACGTGACTGCATTGCTGGTTCCGCCTGGGGTCGTTACGGTGATGGTCCTGGCAGTGAGCCCAGCAGTCGTCGAAACCGTGAATGTAGCGGTGATCTGAGTGCCAGTGGAATTGACGGCAAAGCCGGTGACCGCGATGCCTCCACCGACCCCCGTAAGGCCCGCTGCTCCTGTCAGGTTGGTGCCGTTGAGGGTCACTCCGAAGCTTGTACCGCGGGCACCCGTGTTAGGCACGATGTTTGTCAGCGTTGGGGCCGGCGGAGCAAGCACAGTAAATGTTACGGCATTGCTGTTTCCGCCACCGACCGTGACTGTGACGTTTCTCGTCGTAAGGTTAGCGGTACCCGAAATCGTAAAGCTTGCCGTAATTTCGGAGTCGCTGACCACGGTAAATGGAATGGGCGTAGTGAAACCGTTTCCACTCACATTGACCGACGTCGCTCCCGTCAAGCCGCTTCCGATCAGAGTCACCGCAACGGTTGTGCCGCGAAGACCTGAGTTAGGTGTGATCGAAGTCAGCCTCGCCGCAGCCGCGCCGCGGAACTCGACCGCGCCGATGTCAAATGCTCCTCCGAATGGCCGGGCGTTGCCGAAGAAATCCGTACTCGGCGCGACCAATCCACCCACGGACAGAACGGGAATGTCGTTGATGGCCGGCGAGCCCGCGGCCAACGCATAATTGCCGAGCAGTGAGCCGTTGACTGGGTTCGTCAGCGACAGCGGACCCCAATTGATGTTGATCCAGTTGTTGCCCTCGTCCACCGTCGCAGCGGGCGTCAGGTTGAAGATTGGGTTGGGCACGGTCGCATCCGAGATGCCCGGAGGCACCTGGTAGCCCGCGGAACCAAGTTCTGGTGGTACCCGCGAGCCGTTGCAGTACTGGCCCACGACGATCGGGTTAGCATTAGTAAGGTCAAAAGTTCCCACACCAGCCTCTGACGGATTCGTCAGAAGCGAGTAGGTCGGGGCGAGCGTCAACCCTGAGGTGTGGTTACCCGGTCCCGTATCACCGCGCACGCCGATGTCCCAATAGCTCGCCGGTGAAACGCAGGCGCCGGTGCCACCTGTGACGATGAACCCGCCGCCGGTTCCAGTGGTGGCCTCGGCTTGCGGCTGGCTCACCGCTGGCGTTGTGGTGAATGCGTTATACAACGCGACCACATTCTGCTGGTTCAGCGTCCCGGCACCAAGACCGCCTACGCCGATGTAGAACGAACGGTTCTGCCAGAACAAGTCGTTGTACAGCCGCGGTACCGAGTAGCTTGTGCAGTTTCCGCCAACCCCACCAGGCGCGTTGTCCGTAAAATAACCTGCCGGACATGTGACTGATGCAGGGGCAGGCAGTGCCGCAACCAGTGGTGCGGTGTGCTGCATGGTCACCAAGCCTGCGGGCTGGGGACAGGAAGCCGTCGTCGTGCCGAGTTGGATGCAATTGCTTCCCGGCGCGCTGGCTATCGGAGCTCCAAGCGTGTTGAACAGCACGCCCGACGAGGCGGTGGTGTCGTTCGACATGATTGTATTGTTAATGAGGTCCACTTTGAGCGCATCTTGCAATGATATGCCCGCGCCGTCCCAACCGGCGACGTTGTTGGCGATGATGTTGTTAGTGACGCTGACGCCATACCACTGGCTTGGCGTTGAGGGGAAGCGGACTATTTCCGTGCCGTTGACGTCCTGGAAGCGGATTCCGCCGCCGCTGCCGCTCTCCGCCGCGTTGCCCATGATCAGGTTGGCATTGATTCGCAAGCCGGGGCCAACACCGTCACTGAGCCCGGGCGCGCAATCGTTGTCAGTCACGCTACCGCATTCGATGGCTGCCGCCGTACTCCCATCTGGGGCCGTTCCCATGACGATGACGCCGCCGCCATTGGTTGGGATGGTGGGGTTGGTACTCTGATTGAACAGGATCGAGTTGTGCTCGATGTCGCCGTTCCTGCTGAAGCCAAGCTGAGCGAGGCCACCGCCATCGCCGGTGCTCAAGTTCCCGCATAGCCAGTTGTGGTTGAAAGCGTAATTGTCGGCTCCGGTGCAGAAGGTAACACCCCCTGCGCCCGCCGGTGTGGACGAGAACAACTCGTCGCCGATGGAAGAGTTAGACGTGATCGCGTTGTGGTGTACGTTCACGTTAAGGTCATAGCAGTAGGGCAGTTGCTCATCCGTCAGGAAACCCGGGGGATTGGCAATCTGGACGCCATTGACGACAGCGCCTCGCACGCACGTCCAAGGTTGCTGATCAAAGCCGACCGGATCGCCACTGTTGCCCGCAAGGAGCGCGTCCGGAGACTCACCCTGTCCGACGCTGATGCCGCCTGACATCGTTCCGGCATTGTTGTAGATGCGGTTGTTGGCAATTTCTAGGTTATGTGCCCAGGCGTGTACGAAGATGCCGCCACCACCTTGGGAACTGTCGGTGATACTCAACCCATCGATGCTTGAGGGATTGCACTGGAAGTTGCTTGGAAACGGATTCGTCGGATCCGTGCTCGAAGTCGCACAATCGGTGCTCGTGAGCACAACTGTCCCCAGAGGCATCTGGCTTTCGGTCGCGACGGTACCCGAATCCGAGCCATTCCCGAAAACTTCAACTCCTGCGGGGAAGCGCACTCCCTTCGCCAGGACCGTGATTCCGGCTCCTTCATAGGCTCCCATCAGCGATGGCTCTTGCAGGAGTTCCGCCAGGTTACCGTTAACGGTGGTATCCCACCCGACAATGCCTTCAAGCGGCAAACGATCCACTTGCGGATTGTTGGGGCCGCCAGAGAAACCAATCCAGCCATTCCCCGGGCAGCTCGACGCCCCGGTCGAATCATAAGGATTCGGGTTGCCGCCGTTCAGAAGAGGATTCGGATTTGTGGCGGGGTTGTAGGGTTGACCATTGAGGGCTAATCCGAACAGACAATTGACCTGCGCACGCCACGGATCCAACTTGCCTGCAGGATGGGTATTCGCGTTGATAACGCTGGAAGCTGCCCCGACACCTTGCAGACGGACAGGCTTCCACATGAGCAATATTTCATTGTAGTTCCCGGGATCTACGATGATCAGATCTCCCGGTTGAGCTGTGTCGATGGCTGCCTGGATAGTGGGCTGGTTTCCCGGGACGTGAGTCGGAGCCTTACCGCCGACCGTGACGGTAACGGCGTCGATCGATTGCTTACCATTCCCCGCAGTAACAACCAATTCACCGCAGCGCGCCCTCGTATCGAGTGTGGTTGGGCCTCCGTATTGCGCTTGCTGCTGCAACGGGCACACCGGCACATTGGCGGGCACGGTCAACACGATCGTTGAATCATTCCAAGTTGAGATGTTGCCGCCGCCCACGTTGACCCCACCGATGGTCACGCCTCCGGACCCCCTCGTGTTGCCAAAACCGTAATGGCGGGTAACGGTCTTCTGATTGAAGGGTGTAGTGGTAGCCGACGGCCCGGAGTACCCGTAGTTGGTTGCGGTCTGGTCGCCTAAGGCATGGATGGTCAAGGTATTACCTGCCGTGCTGACCCACGGGCCGATTCCATCACCATCCACTTCGCTTATAGCTGGCGTGGCATTTGGGTAGGCGCACTCTGGGTTGTTGTACCCTGCACCGGCGAAGGCCGACGTTGGCACCACCGGAGTATCCATATATTGTGTCTGTCCCGGCATGAACGGAATTTCGTAGCAGAACTGGCTGTATTGCGGGTTGAACAGGGGGTCCGGCTTGATTCCGGTACCCGGGTCGTTCATGCACGTGACCATCATCTGGGGCGCGTAACCCGTGGGGTTAGGCGGGTTAACTTCCCAAGTCGAGTAGGTCAGGCCGTTGTAGGAGCCCCACTGATCGGAATAAACGCGGGATATTTCGCTCCCGGTCCAATCCTTGATGGAGATCGGCAAGTTAGCGGGTGAAAATTTCTCACCGAATTGCGGCGAGAACGGATCAAATTCAGAAGTGAAGTCGTCCGTGATTACACCCGTGAAGTGCGCGGCGGCGTGAGTTGAGGTGAAGATGTAGAACTTCGCCAGCGCGGAGGCCTGGTCCTGGAGCGTCACCTCCTTACGGTCGCAGAGATTGCGCGTCGCTCCGGCAAAGGGCGAGACTTCGAAGGATTGCGGGAACAGGCTGATATAGTCGGGAACGATGCGCGACGCGCCCGCGCAAGGCCAGAATGACTCCACGCTTCCGGTGTCACCTTCGTGACGGGGGAAGGTAACGGAACCCAGATCCTGCGTTGGATTCTGCGGATTGAGCGGGTTGTAGGCAGCGCCAATTGCGGCTTGGTCCGGAATGATGAAGATATTGCCAAGGCCAGCAAACTGTTGCGTAACCGGCGCGATATAGTTGTCGCCGATGAGGATGTTCTTGTCTTCTTCTTTTACAAGCTCATAACCAGGCGGCACAACGACTTCAACCACGTACTTGCCTGCAGGCAGCATCGGGGTGATGTTGTCGGTAGGATCAAGCACGCAAATAGTGCAGTTCGTGCCCGGAACTTTTCCAGTCCCACCGGTCGGTGCTCCCGTCTGTGGGTTTCTGCCCGCGATGCTGGGGAAGCGGTACGCGCCGTCGTATGGCGCCGGCTGGACCTGATTCCAGTTGTGCATGCCGTCATAGCACTTGAACTGGGAATTGTTTGGCAGCGTGTTGGCAGGCGTGCCTCCGTTGTTGTACACATCGAGCCACATAGGCTGATTGTACAGAGTGAAGAAGAACAGGTCCGCGTCTGTTCCCGTGTCGCGTCCCTGTCCCGGGCAGTTCATATTGGGGATGCCATCTGACCGGAAGCCCTGCGCCCATTTGTCAAAACTGCTCGTCAGGCTGGTGTCCACCAACGTTAGGGATTGCGTCCCATCGGTCGCAGTTCCCTCTTGATACAGGTTAATGGTGACATTCGGTACTTGCGGCTCCCAGCTGAGTTGCAGGAGCAATTGCGGATCGTCAAAGGGGCGAGTCGAAGCGTACACAACATGGCCATGGATGCCCCCGTTTTCGCCGGGCGCGAAGGGGATCTTGCCGAATTCGAGGAACGAGTTCTGCCCTGAGAAGCCCTGCCAGCCTTCGCTTTCGACCCAAGCAGGGTCGATTCTACCAGTCGAGCCACCAGTGCCGCCGGGGCCTGAAAAACCACTCGTACCCGCGTCGGTGCAATCTGCATTACCACAGTAAAATGCGCCCGGTACCCGCAGGTTAGCCGGGACAGGGATTTGTTCCGCCGTGTTCGCCATAAAGTTGCCGATGGCGGAGGTTCCGCACGGTGCCGTGGAATCGCACGTCGAGCCGTCCGATGGGCCGCCAGCGTCGTAGACCACGTGGGTGCCGGTGTTCTTGTAGCGGGTACTATCCGTTTCGACCACATACCAACTGAACAGGGGGAAGATTTCATTGAAGCCGGCGTTGCCGTTCAGGTCGGTGTTATTGAAGTTAGAGAAGCTGCCATCGCGGAAGCGAATGTTCGTGGCTACCAGCGAAAGGCCCGGTTCGTCGGCATCTCTCACGCCGTTGCCGTTCTTATCAAAGAAGGTCGAAGTGTAGATGTTTGCTTGCCACTGGTTCATGGCAATCTGTCCCATGTCAGTAGTTGCTCCCCCGCCCAGCAGGACCGGTGTTGACAGTCCATCCACCAGCATGTCGTTCCACTGGTCGAAGACCGTGATTCTCCAGGAACCATCCGGCAGCCCTGTCATGCTGAAAGTGCCATCGGAGTTGCACTTGGTGAATGCGAAGTCTTCGCCGTCCGGATCTCCAAAGCTTACGTAACACTGGGTGAAAGCAAAGCTGCTGTTGTCGCCGCTACTGAAGAGCCGCTCATCCGGCGTCCGGCTCATGCGCTCGGTCGTAACCACGCCCTTCACGGTATTGGTGCAGTTCGACCCCGTTATGTTGAGATCAGTGCGGTTGCAGACCCCCGCCAACCGGGAATTGATGATCTTTGGGTTGGCGAACCCGATGGACACGTGGTATCCCGCCGGCCCAAATTCCTGGAAGTAACTCGGCTCGCCGATCCGGAGGAACGAATCGTGGGCCTTCTGGCCGTCCAGCGTGTTGGTCTGCAGCCATTCTTCCCCACGTGCTATGCGGTCGGCCGCAGGTGTTGCCACGACTCCGTATCGGCCGGGGTACAAATTGGCAATGACGGCCTGGCCAGCCAACGGAGAGAGCGTTATGCCGTCCGCTTCATACTTCGGGCAGGTAACGATCATACCGGTCATGCCTGTTGGACTGTTAGGAACGCCAGTGGCGGCATCAAACCCTTCCCGCGCATGCGTGGAAATCGGGCAGGCATCCTTCCCAGTTGCCGGATCAATCTGTCCCGCCAAGCTATTGGACAGCGGCATGTTGAACATGTCATAGGTGGGTGTTCCGGTGGCATCACCGCTCCCGCCTGCGTCGTCGTAGAGGGTGATCTGAAAACTGCCGAGACCGGGCTCGTTGGACGCCAAAACGTCGACTGCGCCGCCGGCATCTTGTTCGCCGTTGAGCGGGAAGTCGTCCTCGAACACAAACACAGAGAGCTTCGCTGGCGGGAAGGGGTTGCGTTGTACCAGCACGTTGACACTGAGCTGCCCGGCAGCTATCGGGGCGCCGCCCATGCCGTGCCCGCACGTGGGATCTGTTGCCGTGGCGCAAGCTGTGCCGTTCGCATTGTTGAACGCGTTGGCTGCGTCGCCCGGCAGGACGGAGATGTAGTAGCGTTTGGTGGGATCAAGATGGACCTGGCTCGGATCGACGATGGCCTGAAGTTGCTGTGATTCATTAGTTCGGCATACGCCATTGCCCCCATCGCAGACGGTATTCACGTGGCTCTGGGTGTTCGGATCGTAGACAGTCTGACCGTATTCACAGGCCACAGCGTTGCCTGCGGGCCCGACGCAGCCCGTCGCCACGACGGGCATATAGCTGGTGTGAAAATTCGTCCCGAAGGTAGGAACGATCGCTGTGCCGCCGTTGTTCGTCGTCTTCGTGGGGTCGATGTAGAAGGTGCGATCCTCCTCAATGATCCAGCGATAGTCCGTGATTGGGGTGGTTTTATCTGTGCCGTCGAGAACCTTAACAACGACTCCGCTCGGCTGTGGAAAGACCAGGGTTACAGTCGCGATTCCAACGTTCCCTGCTCCCCCCGAGCCACCTGAGGCGCTAAGTGTTCCCTGTGAGTTTTGTGCCCGGTAAGTAAACGTGTAGGTGCCCGGAGTAGGAACGGATGCGTTGAACGCTCCATTCTTATCCACGGAGAGAGTTAGGCCTGCCACGGGTGTGACAGTCGACATGGCAACAATGAGAGGATGTCCGGCCGAGTCTTTGTCGACCGACAGGATGCCGGGAGACTTGATGCTCAGGGATGTGGCCACATTCGAGGTGTACGTAATGTCGCTCACCTGGATACCCGTGTTGGCTTCGAGGCAGCTATTGCCACTAGTGCAGGCGTTCAACGTCACGATAGCAGTTGGGCCACTCCCGTTCGCCTGGTAAACGAACGAATCTGTTGCTGTTGTGCCCGGCGACGCAGAGGTGCCCCAAGTGGAATCAGGAGCGTAAGTAAAGGTGCCGTTCCCGTTTAGAGTCAGCGTGCCATGGGCGAGGGTACAGGGCGCGCCATTGATGCAACTCGTCGGTGGAGCAACCTTCACTCCATAAACGTTCACGTCGTTGGAAGCCACACCCTTGGCCGGATCCGAGACGGTGAGGGTGCTGCCGGGAACCACCAGATAGCCATCCGCATTGGCGACCGCTGCCGCGAAGACGCCGGTGCCCGGGGCGACCGGGAGTCCAGAGCCGTTGACGCCAATGTAAGCCAGCATGCCGGCGTCGCGTGCGGTGGCGTTGCCGGACAGACTCAATTCGCGGTCGTACACCGGAAGTGCCGTCGCGGAAGCAGCGGGCACATTCAGCATTACGTCATAAGTCTTTCCGGCAGCCAGAAATACTTCGCTCTGCACACGGGGAACGCCCGGCAAAAGGTTTCCGTCTTCAGCAATCAACGAGAATCCTGAAACCGCGCCCGTCCCTGTCTGCGATCCCACGATCGACGGCACGTGCATGCGCAAGCCGGCGTTAACAAACCGTACCAAGACGTTGCCAGTGACAGGTGTCGTAGACGAACCTGGTACCGTCGAGAACAGTGAGGCCGAGGCGTTGGTTTTATTGAAGGCAACACCATTAAAAAGATAGTACAGCGGCGTGTAGTTTACTGCCGGCGGATAGCAAGCAGGAACGCCGCCGACGCAAGGATCGGAGTTGGCCAGCAAGAGCCCGGAAGCTGCCGTTGCATTCTTGGTGGGACTTCCACCAGTAAGCGTAACGATCGGATTGGAGGTATAGCCCGCACCGGGATTTGTGACAGTAATGGAGATCACTTGCCCATAGGTTGGACTGGTGTTGTCTGTGTCCATCGAGGCGGTGGCTGTCGCCACCGTGGTAGGAGTGCCACCACCGGCGATCAAGACAGTTGGGGCGATGGTGAAGTAGCCCGCACCTCCATCCGTGACCGCGATGGAATTCACCGAATCTGCAAGTTTGAGATTGTGAGTCGCAGTTTCCACGAAACCTACGGTGTTGACCGCTTTGTTGACCGCGTTGTTCTGCACTGGATCGATTTCACTGAGCAGGAGAGGTACATCCGCGGTGTAGGTCACGCCGGGATAGGCGGTACCGGGAGCAGTCTCTGCGCCGGTAGTTGAATCAAGCGTCGGGGCGTTTGTGACCACGAGTATGCCGTAAAGGCCCATAGCACCTTGTATCGACGGATGTGTGCCGGACTCGATCAAGTACGTGCCGGGTCGAAGGTTTGCCCAGGCAGGTAGCAAGGCTGTCGTTCCCGTCCGCACTTCGCTCGAAAATGACTGGACACGATTGCCCTGCATTGGTGGTTTGAAGGTAGGTCCGCTGTTGTCACCGGCGATGGGCCACGTAGGTCCCTGGGGGGGATGGACTGGGCTAAGCGTAGAGGTCGCTGTGGTTCCGAGCCCCCCGCCCAACTGACCCACGATCACCAGCGAGGTGGGTATATTGTTCGGAGTCGTGCTACCTGTGGGAATAAACGCAAGGTTATTCGTGAGGTTGATGGTCAAACCACTCGTTGCGCCAGTGGGAATTGTGATTACCACTGGAGACCAGCCGGTCGCCGCGGGATTTAAGGCGGAGCAAGTGGCGAGTGAGCCACTCACGGGCACGCCGCAGCTGTATCCCCACATCGGCACCGTCGTGCCGTCAGGCAGGGTTACGCTACTCGGCCCCGCAGTCAAATTGACCTGCTGTTGGCCAAGGGCCGCAACCGCCGCGAAAGGTAGTAGACACGCCATTCGAAGCGCGGCTTTCAGAATTGCTTTGAGATTGTAGGTTCGCATTGTTCTTCCTCGCGGTCAGTTGGACTCGTCAATCACAAATTCCCGGGAATCAACTAGCATCATCATCAGCATTCCGCCGGGGAACACATTGCTAGTGGTAATCTCGCGCTCGTTGTGCGAGTGCCACATAAAGGCAAAGCCAGCCTCGCCTGTGGGCGAGTTTGCGATCGTGCCCGACGGCGGAGTTGTGCCGGTGGCGCCGACCGCGCGGACGGTGGCATTGGGACCGAGATAGGGGCTACCGCCGTACCAAGCACCGTTCGTGAAAATGTTTGGATCGGGAAGAGTTACTGGGCCGCTGCCAGCGACGTCGCCGAGGGGAGTGGCTTGGAGCGGCTTGTTGTGGTCCTGACACCACTCGTAGTAATTGAGGTCCGTGGTGACCGAATGATAGCCGTTGAGAGCCCCATCACAAGAAAGCTTGGCCAGCGGATCGGATGAAGCGGGATTGTGACCGTATGCATCCCAGTTCAGGCCCCTGGCTGTCCAGTAGAAGATTCCATCCATGGCCATTCCTGGAGTCGTGGTAGTAGTGAACAGCAGAGGTCCCGCGAGACTATTTGAATCCGTAGCGCTCACAATCAAATTCCCGTCACGCCCCAGGATGCGCACGTGGTTGCCGTGCTCGTGGAACGGATGTTGCCAGCGGCCCTGACCGACGATACGCAGAAGAACTTGCTCGCCTGGATGCATGTGAGGATTGCCGTTGTAGGGCTGGTGTGGATACGGAAGCGCATAGTTGGAATCCATGTCGTCTGGCATCGAGCGTCCATTGATCATGAAATACGCCGGGTGATAGGGTTCCGTCGGGACGTTAAGGCTGCATCCTGGATTTCCTGGGGTGCAGGTGCCTGCTGCAGTAACTTGAGCCAAAGCTTGGGTGTGGATGTTGGGATCCATCTCGGAAAACTGGAAGAGGTATTCCCTGTCATAGCAAGTCTTGGGGTGATTGTAGGCAGCAGGCGCTAGCCGAAAATCCTTTTCCGGCAAGTTCCCCGGAGCTACGTAGTGGGAGGGAATAGTTGCGGCACAGCTGGAGGGCGCGCTCGCCGGCAGCACAATGATTGCCCCGTACAAGCCCATCTCCACCTGCAGGTCGCCTTGAGTTCCACTGTAATAGGCGCGCGTGCCTGGCGTGGGGGCCTTGAACGTGTAAGTTACTAAGCCCCCAGGACTCGCTTCCTGAGTCAGCAGTCCAGCTACCCCATTTGATCCCGGAGTACTCGGAGTGCAGGCACCGGTGGAATCGGTGGTGCCGATGCAAACCTGAATGCCAGGAAAGAGAATCGAAGTGTTGCCCGCCGAGGTCGGGAGGCCATTTGACAACGTCACCGTGACGATTTGCCCTTCCGTGACAATCAGCGTGGGTCCAGGAACCTGCATGGTCGGGCATCCGGTTGAGGGTGCTGAGATGGTGGTAGGAACAAAGGTGGCGGTATACGTAGCAGCGCAACCGTACCCCCAGGAGTAGATCGCCTGCCCGTCCGGCTGAGTGAGATAAGCATCTTTCGCCGTCAAGTTAAATGTAGTGCCGGTTATGCCAGGAGCGGCACCGTAGGATGTCGCGGTGAGCAGCAGCGCCAGCATCGGTGCGAGAACCAACATCTTCGAGATAGTTTTATTCATTTTCATCGCCCTCATTGCCGCTCTCCTAATTGATGTGAACCTCGGTCATGAGCCCGCCGAAATTCTCGGCGTCGTTGGACAAGTGGTCGAGATTGGGGGTGTAGAGATAGAACACGCTGCCTGGGGGAAACTTTGTCGTATCGCTGGCATCCAGAATCACGTCGAGCGATTCGCCGCCGGCCAGGGTGATTGAGTTGGTGTAGTAATCGAGGTTGTTTCCCGCCTGATCGCGCAAGAGCTTGGCGTTGTATCCGATAACGTGCATCGGAATTCCCAAGGAGGCCAAAGTCTGATACTCCGTGACGTCCAGGTCGGATATCCGCAGCAGTGCCTTCTTACCCGCCGGAATGTTGATGAGGGAAGACAGCGGTTGCGAGAAATGGTTGGAACCATCCGTCGTCTGGGTCTCCATGGGACCGGTGGTAACGGTGTCCGGATAGCTTCGTCCGTTCAGAAGGAAATACTTGTCCTTCATGTCCGTGAATTCTTCTGGGTTGAACGTCATCCCGACAAAGTGGAAACTGGGGTCGAAGCCATGGATCTGCAGGGGATACTCGACATCGTAGGCCGTTGAGCCATCGCCGTCGTTATAGGCGTACTTCGAGTAGCCATTGTCCCCTTGCTTGAAGCCCGTGTTGACGGCCGGCACAGGATTGCTGCACAGAATGTCGGTGGTGGGATTGCAAGCCGTGCGCAGATCGTTTTGCTGATAGCCCAAATATGTGTAGAGGTCGCCCCCGGTGGGTACTCTATTTTGCCGAGGCCGCACATAAAGCTGGCCGACCATGCCCATCTGCAAATGCTCTGGAGGGGTAATATGGCAGTGCCAGAAGTATGTGCCGGCATCCGGGGCGAGGTAGTAATACGTGAAGCTGCCGCCGATGTTGATGGCCACCGAAGCGTCAGGCACACCATCGAAGAAGGCTGAAGCGTTGGGATAACCGTGGAAGTGAACGGTATGCTGCTCGAACAGGTCCGGCCGCATGATCATGCCTACGTTCGAAAGTGTGAGGAAGAATTCGTCATCTTCATCAATCGCCATCAACGGTGCCGGGATGTTCCCGTTCATGACTCCGACATCCTCGATCGGGCGGGGATCCACATGGCCGGTGAAGCATTGGGGAGGTGGATTGGCGCCCGTGCACGCGTTTGATGTCGGACCGATAGTGACGGTCGGCGCCGCTATATATCCCGTTCCCGTAAAGGTGATATCAATACTCGTGACCACGCCGTTCGTAACAAATGAGACTCCTTGAGCAGTGATGCCGCCGGGAGTTTCAGGTGCGCTGAAGGTCACCGATGGCCGCCCAAGATATCCACTGCCCCCGTTGGTAACCGTAACGTCTGTGACAATGCCGCTGGTAACGATTGCGACCGCCGTCGCTCCACCATCCGGACCAATAAATACCTGTTGATCGCCTGCTAGCCCCACAGCGCCGTTATAGGTAAACGAGCCCGGGCCCGACGCGTCATATGTCGTGGCAGGATCACCAGGCATTAGCCGACCCGGATACACGGTATTGAAAGTGCTCGGCGGCTCAGTACCGGGCTGGCCAGATGCAATGTTAGCGAGCCCAGACAGCGGTCCGAAGGAGAACATGTAAGTCTGAGTGCCGTCGGCCATCGTCGCGAAACCATCGCCACCGGAAATCTGCTGGCATTTGATACCGCCATTCGCGGTCCCTGACGGAACTAGATATCCGCTGGAACTGGGCACCAAATTCGTTGGACCGGTGTAAGGGGGTGGTACGTCAGTGTTGGCTGCATCTGGGTGCGTAATGGTGCTGGTTGGACATTGAACCCTGAATGACTGCGCGTGTGCAGGCAGCGCCGCGAAACTCGCCAGCACAATCAGAAACCAAAGGGTGCCTGCTTTTCTGCTCGTCATGCTTGCCTCCTCAGCCGCCATCGTGTGCTTGGTCGCTAAATCGGTGGCGTCCATTCCCATAAATCCGAACTTGTGGTGCTCGAAATTCTGCTCTACAGGCCGGTAAATTTACGACTCACCGCTCTGCACGTCTTTGCCGCTCAGCAAACACGCAGCACAATTCAACAACTCCATTTCATTTGGCCTGAATCGGACTTCACCGAAAGTGCGTGGTGCATATCTTGCCCATCGCCGAATGTAAGTAGTTGTTTACGATCAAACCGCCGGCAGATCACATGAGTAGATGAGTCAGACGAAGTATTCATGAAGAAACCATGGTTCAGTTGCCGCCCGGAGGAAACTGTGTTTGAGGAACAGCAGTCTCTGCGATGCGCACGTTACCTTGCAAGGCTCGCTGGAGTGCATTAGGCCAAGTTCTCTCTGGGGTATGCGTCCGGCGGGTGCATCTTGACGAGGGGTTCGAACGCCTATGGGCGTGCTGAGTTTGTGGGCGGTGGGTTGATCTCGTCGGTGAAGACATCTTCGGTATAGGCCTTGGCGATGGCCAGGTCGAGCCGGGTCAGCAACTGGGCCAAGGTCTCGCCCTTCCGGTGCACCAGCATGGCCAAGGTGCTATCTCCATCGCTGGCCACGGCGACGCACCCCACCGGATTCAGCACGCCGACCGTGATTTCGCCGTCTTTAATCAGTTCCGCAATGTGCGGTAACTCCCAAGGACCGCCTGCGCCGTCTTCTTTTCCAGCAGTGTCTTTGTTTACGCCGCCTGCTGCATTTCGGGCGGCAGGCTTGTGGCGACGTTCCATGGCAGCAACTCCTCGATGTGGTTGATCGGATGATCGGCGATGCGCGTAAGCACGTCGCGCAGGTACGCTTCGGGATTAATGTCGTTCAGCTTGGCCGTGCCGATCAGGCTGTAGATTGCGGCGGCGCGTTCGCCGCCAGCGTCCGAGCCAGCGAACAAGTAATTTTTGCGGCCCAGCGCGACCACGCGCAACGCACGTTCCGCAGCGTTGTTGTCGATTTCGATGCGGCCGTCGTCCACGTAGCGCAGCAGCGCGTCCCAGCGCGTAACGAACCGCCAGCGCCGTGTCCGATTTTCTGGATAGTTTACATAGTGTGGTTTCCAGCCACTGCTTCAGCGATCCCAGCAAGGGCCGTGCCCGCGTCGCACGGACCTCGCGCCGTTCTTCAGGTGAGCGTCCTCGAATGTCCTTTTCGATGGCATACAGTGCACCGATTCGTTCCAGAGCTTCGGCGGCGGTCTGGGACTTATGCGCCACCAACAGGTCGTAGAACTTTCTGCGCACGTGCGCCCAGCAGGCGGCTTCCTGAATGCGTCCGGCTTCGTAGATCTGCTCGAACCCCGCGTAGCCATCCGCCTGTAGCGTGCCTGTGAAGCTCCTCAAGTGCGCTTGCGGACGCTCGCCCTTGCGATCCGGCGTGTAGGCGAACCACACCGCTGCTGGTGTCGCGTCTCCCGCGGGACGATCATCGCGGACATAGGTCCATAGCCGCCCGGTTTTTGTTTTGCCGTTGCCCGGCGACAGCACCGGAACTGGCGTGTCGTCCGCGTGCAGCTTCGTCGCGGCCATCACGTGGCGCCGCAGCGCTTCCACCAGCGGCGCCAGCAACGCGCTCGTTCCGCCCACCCAGTCCGCCAGCGTCGAGCGTTCCAGCTCCACACCTTCGCGCGCGTAAATTTCCTACTGCCGATACAGCGGCAAGTGGTCGCAGTATTTCGAGACCAGCACATGCGCCAGAAGTCCCGGACCGGCAACACCGCGCTCGATCGGACGGCTCGGCGCTTCCGCTTGCACGATGCGTTCGCAGCACGCACACGCCAGTTTCGGCCGCACCTGCTGGATCACCTTGAATCGCGCCGGCACGTACTCCAGGATTTCTGAAACATCTTCACCGAGATGTTTCAACTCGCCGCCACAGTCCGGGCAGGCTTCCTGCTTCGGAGGATACTTCCACACTTCGCGCGGCAAGTGTTCCGGCAACGGCCGACGTGTTGGCTTCGCCGCATTTACAGCGGGCATGGCAACGGCAGGCGTTTGCGAAGGAGCAGCCTTCTCCGCTTGCGTGGCTTCGAGTTCATCCAGCCGCAGTTCCAGTTGCTCGATCTCGCGGTCCAGCTTTTCTGATTTGCGGCCGAACTGCAGCCGCAGCAGCTTGGCGATCAGCAGCTTCAAGTGCTCAATTTCGTTGTCACGCGAAACCAGTTGCTCGCTCTTGGAAAGGAGTCCTTCAGATTGCGAGAGAAGCTGCTCGTGCTGGGTGAAAATCAACGCCTTCAACGCTTCGGGATTCAGTGTGTCGAGATCCGGAAGCGTCGCGCGCAGTGTCATCGTGCGCGCAGTATGCCAGAAACTTTTTTGCGCGCAAGAAAAAAACGCACGGAAAAACAAAATTAGCGAAGAAAAGTTCGTGGCAAGAAACGGCCGTTGCTCACACCGCCATCTGCGGTGCGTAGCTGCGCACCGGTCGCCGCCAGTCGATCCCTTCCAGCAACATCAACAGTTGCACCGGCGTCAGCGAAACCGTTCCACTCGCCGCTTGCGGCCAGGTGAATTTTCCACGCTCCAGTCTTTTCGCGAACAAGCACAGCCCGTCGCCATCCCACCACAGCACCTTGATCAGATCGCCGCGCTTCCCGCGAAACACAAACACCTGCCCCGAAAACGGATTCTCCGCAAGCGCTGTCTGCACCATTCCGCTCAGCCCCACAAATCCCCGCCGCATGTCCGTCGCGCCTGCGACGATCCAAATCCGCGTCCCCGCCCCCAGCCCGATCATCCCAGCAACTGCTCCAACACGGCGCGCAATGCTTCCGCATCGACTCGGCCCGTGATGCGGAGATGTCCCTTGGGAAGTTCCACTTGAATCGTGCCACAAGGTGCGCTGCGGGAACCGTCGCAAGTTGCCGGCGCGGCCGCCCGCCTGACTTGTCGATGCGTTTTGCGTACCGTCGCCCCGGTAACGTGAACCGGCAGCAAGTTCACCGTCTCGGCATGCCCCTCGCCCAACAATCCCTGCCGATACTGACGCCGCCACGCAAACACCTGGTTGGCATTCACTCCGTGCGCCCGCGCCACGCGCGCTACCGATGCGCCCGGCTCCAACGTCTCTTCGACGATTCGCCGCTTTTCAAGTGGGCACTTCCATAAGTGCCCACAAGGGCCATCGTTCCTGACTACTCACACTTCTCACAGATGGCCAGAACCGGACGCTTACTCTCTGGGCAGGAGGCCTATTGCCTCCCTCAATGGCATCCTATTGGAGTGTCCCGTGTAGCAGCTAGAATGGGTCGAACAGACAACAGGGGCGAATCAAGGAGGGCTTGAGGGGCAATTCAATTGTTATTGGATGGAGGTTTCTGATTCTGCTGTATCTGCATCTGTCTTCGCTGCTGATACATGCTCTGCAATTGCTGGATCATCTGTTCAGATGATCCAGTTCCTCCTGGCTTGCCCAAAGAAGAGTCTGACACAGCTGGTGGCGATGGCAGCCTGGTCGCAGGGGGCGGCCCACCCGCTGGCGGCGGTGGTGGCCCCGTTGGGTTTGCATCTGAAACGGCTGCCGACTCGGCAGGGGTCGAACTATCTTGATCGGGAACTTCCACGGGATTGGAACTCTCCGGCGGCAAGCTCTTCCGACTCGTGCCACGTGCCACTCGGCTTCCCGGCGCGCTTTGTTCGGCGGTTTTGCTGCGCAGAGTTAGCAACACACTGCGAATCCCATCCGGGTCGGTATCGGACGCCTGAATAACGTAATCAAGGTCCGTGTTGTCCAGCAGATCGCGGAGAATTTTGCGAGCTGGTCCAGGTCCAAGCCGAACCCATATCCGCTGACCAGCGACACTTGCCGGAAGGTCGATGTCTGCTCCCATGGCGGTGCGGAGGGCCGTCATAATTTCCGAGAATCGCGCGTTTTCAGCAACGATGGTGAGCTGTCCGTCTTCGAAGGTGATCTGTGGAAGATTCGATACGATGCGCTCCGTGGTGCTTGTCCCAGGCAGCAAATTTGGATCTTGTTGTCCGCCTGACTGCGGGCTCTGGGCTAAATTTCCATTCAGAGAGGAACTTTGAATAGGATCCTGAACCGCTCGGGAATCGGAGAGACCCGCGGGAATCTTGGCGAAAGCAAAATGAGGGGTCAGACACAACAGCGCCAGCGCTCCGGAGGCGAAACCCCTTTCTTTGAATCTGGATTGGATATCCACCTAGAGCGCCCCTCCTGCCGGAGAGGACAGTTGGCGGGAGGCGTACCCGTTCAGCCAACTTCGCTCAGCAGCCACCTGGGCGATTCCGAACATTCGTTCCCATCCTTCCGGAACCACGTCCGAGATTGAAATGTTTAGCACGTTTCTTCTAATGCAGTCAATCTTCATCTTCAACAGCCGCTAATTGAAGCGCTCTTTCGATTTGAGTTTGCGGCTACTCGAGGGCATCCGAGCTTACCGCGCGGCAGAAGGCAAAGCGGCAATCCCGCGCCTCCTTGGCATTCGTCTTCGGCTGACCACGCGCTGCGCGGAATCGGATTGCATCCCGATCTCGCCCGCTAAGCCCGCAACCTGCGGCGGTGGAAATAATTCAGGCGCCGACAGCAGACCAAAATATTGCAGATTGAATTGCGCTTTCCCACTTTCTGTGGCGTTCCGCAAGACCAGTTTCGTGCGTTCCCGCTGGAGAAATGTGACGATTTCCGGTTTGGCGTCTTCGAGTGACAGTGGTTTCTTCGATTCCAGCTTCAGGACTACAAACGCGCTAGGAAAATCCAATACTTGCGTCACTTGGCCGGGATCAACGTCAAAAACGGCGCTCTCACCCGCAGGCAAGCTGGTTCGCCTCGCCATGCCTAACTTTGTAGAGGAGGGCGCGGTTTTGATTCCCAAATCTTCGTAAGCCGCCCGTTGAAGCTTGTCGAAATCCTCGCCCGCCGCGGCACGTGCCCGTAACTCTTCTGCTTCCGCTTTCAAAACCGAAGGGTCAAGAGAGGGCGTAGGCTCTGTCGAGGTTTGTTTGGGTACGAAAAGGCGCCGCACCTCACCTCGCTCAAAATCAAGATGATGCTCCGAGTAGTATTTTTCCATTTCGGAGGTCGGGACAATTTTTGCCTCCGCCTCGATTTCGCGATAAAACGCGTTGGCAAGCACCTGCATGTAGGCGAGCTTTTGCTGCATCTGCAGCTGCTTGGCTACGATGGGATCCTTTTCCAAATGCTTTCGATTGGCCGCGGCCGAAGCAGCAACGAGTCTGGCGTAATTGATCGCGAATTGACGCCTCATGGTTGGTGAGGCGTTGGGCTCAAGCAAATTAAGAAGACTATCCATCTCCGCTCGCGTGACAACATTCTTGCAGTCACTCCGGCGAGCACCTTTTTGCGGTTGTTCACACGGCCCATCGAGTGTCACAACAGGTGCTTCCGGCGGAATTGTGCCCACGACCTGGGATTCCAGTTCACCGGTCTGAGGACTCCGTCCCGTAGTTCCGCGAGTGGGGAGAATTGTCGCCCGCTTCTGGTCATCTTGGACAGACTGGTCACACAGCGCGAAGCCTGGGGCAGCACTGAGAAAGACGAATAGGAACACTCGACCGCTACGCATGTGGAACTAACTCCCCCGTATTAATATGCCCCTTCGGGTCGACCCAAAAACTGCCCAAGCCGGCAACACAACGAGTTACTCATTCAGCTTCGGACAATTCGACTAGTGCCTGCAGGTTTTTGATTGTGACGGACTGCCGGTGTGCACTCACAATCCCTTGCTGATCCCAATCCGAAAGCAATCTGCTTACGGTAAATAAGGTAGTGCCTATCAGCTGCGCTAACTCTTCTCGGGACAGGTTGATTTGGACCCCGCCGTTCCCCGGACGACCTACTTGGTTGAGCAAGCGAAGGATTTCATGACTGAGACGGGCGGCAACCTTTTCGGTAGAGATCTCGCGGAACCGCTCCTGTAGTTCCTCCAGGCGTTTACAGAGAATGTGACTGGTATTACGCCTCAGGGCTGGAAATCGTTCTGAGAGGGCCTCGAATGCTGCAGCTTCCCACAACAGCGCCGTTGACTCGCCGAGTGCCTGCGCCGTAGAACAGTGCCGGGTATAAGTGCTTAACCCAACCATCCCGAGCGCATCGCCAGGTCCATTGAGCCGAAGGATGACTTCGTACCCGTTTTGGCCGACCTGCACAATTTTCGCGCGACCGGATGTCAGGAGCACGATTTGCCGCACGGGGTCGCCCTCAAGATAAATTTTCTGGCGGTGAGCGTACACTTCTTTCCGAGCTGCGGACAGGATTTCTCTGCAGTCCAACGGAGAAATATTAGAGAAAAGAGGAGAGTGTTGAACCAGGACCGTGGTGCGGTCCGGCAAGACTCCGCGTGGAGAGTTGCTACTACCTGCGCTGGCAACAACCGCACTCGGTCCCCAGGGTTGCGCTCCTGCCATCGATCCCCCCGTCCTGAACATACTTCTTGTTTCCGACACACCTTTGATATGCGCCCGGGATTGCACACAAGACCTCGAAACAAAGTCGTCACAAACAATGAACGGGACAGTTCCACTTAAACAATCAATCGAGGGGACATAAACGCGGCCAGATACGAATGCCAAGGATTAGGTAATCTTATGTAAAGATATGAAATCTGTACTATCCAAAAATCCATTAGCACCCGTTAACAGAAACAATGTATTCGATGGGAGCAATTACTCTTCCAGTTCGGCCATCACTTGTAAAGTCTTTGTAAACTTGTGATTCCCGTCACAGCGGAGGGTAAACTGGAGAAAATATTTGCATGTAATTTCCGCAACTCGGAAAATATTTCGCAATTAGTCGCAAAATAGTACCAAATGGGCGGTGAGCAATCCAGGACGCGTCGATGGGTCGATACGGCCCCGGCTGTCGTTGGTCTACAAACCCTTCCCAAGCGCGCAGCATTAGGAGCATACAGCAAATCGGACCAACCGGATTGATTAACGAATCTAAGGACTATGCGGCTCAGGCGACTGCGGTGGATCGGAAGGCGGCACCGATGCGCTGGTCGAGGGGCGCCGCCGATTTTGAGATGAGGGCGGCTGCGGTGATGAAGGCGAGTTTGCTGGCTTAGTGGGTTTCGGCTCTTTATAGCGCAAGCCGATGCTATTGCTGGTGCCCACATCAATCAGCCTTAGGTTTTCGTCAGTAATCTCCTCCGCGCGCACGATATGGGGTGTGATGGCGAAGACGATCTCGTTTTCACGGTGGTCCTTGTTCTCTTGGCCGAACAAATACTTCAGGATAGGAATCTTCGCCAGCCATGGATAGCCCCCCAACGAACGGGTTTCAGAATCCTCCAGGATTCCACCCACCAGGTTAATGTCACCGTCTTGCAATCTTGTTTCGTGCTCGATGCGTCGCTGCCCGATTACCGGCTGACTGATTCCTCCTATATTTTGCGAGCCAGTCACTGATGAAATCTCCAGCACCATCTTTAGCGTGACCTCATGGTTCGAATGAATATGCGGTGTTATATCGATATTTACGCCCACATCCAAATATTGAAACTGGGTATTCACAAGCGGGCTGACGCTCCCCCCACCGATACCGGGGCTGAACGAACCAGTCGCGATGGGTACGCGATCACCAATCTTAAGTGTGGCCTTTTCATTATCGAGGGCGCGCAGTTGCGGTCTCTGCAGGATCTTCGTGTTGCTGTCCGACATGAGGAAGGAGAATGAAGCGCCCGGCACACCGGTAACGAAGCTACTCCCATTCAACGAACCAATCTTCACTAAACCTGCTGCTCCGCCACCAGTCGCAGCTTGTAAGGCGATCGAACTTGAAGTCGGAACAGTCGTCCCAATAGTATTTAATTGATCCCGGCTTATCTGCATGACCGCGATATCAATGACCACTTCTGACTTCGGTTTGTCAACGTCCGAGATCAGTTTCTCCGCCAGGACCATCTGATCAGGGGTCCCCCTCAAAGTTATGGAACTGTGCGTGGGATTTACTTGAATACGGCCAATGTCGAGAATCCCCTTGAGCGTGCCGACCACCTCCTGCAATTCCCCGGACGTCGAAGCATTTCGAAGATAAAAAGTCTTCAATACATTGCTTTCGAACTCTTTGCGCTTGCCCTCGGTCGCTACGAAGATTGCCGTCGGCGAGATCGGTCGCCAGAAGGTTTTTGATTCTAAAGCCACCATCCTGAACGCTTCGCGCACCATAACTTCGTTCAACTCGATCGTAATGCGCTGCGGCTTGTAGTCCAAGTCAAACAGGACGTTAATTCCCCCCAATTTTCCAATGGTCCGGTAGATATTGTCGGCGGTAGTTGTCATGCGCAAAGTTACAGGGGTGTTGGGTGAGGGTTGCAGGTCAAGAGGGCCTTCCGCTTCTGCCGCCAATTTGGCCAGAGGAGAATCTACCTTTGATGTCGTATTCGCTGGTTCGGCTAATTTCTTGAGCATCAAAGCAGTCCGCCGAAGCTCCTGCGCCCCTACAAAATTTGTGCTATCAATCTCTACTGCGCGTTGAAATTCAGCTAAGGCTTCTTGCAGTTTGAGATCGTCGCGAAGCTTCAGGCCGTTGCTTACATGCAGCGCTCCAGCATTGGCTCGCGCGCGCAAGTAGGCAGTCACATACTTAGCTTCTTTGCGATTCAGTGAGTATGCCTGCCGGAACGATTCGTACGCGGCGTCATATTGTTTTTGGGACTCAGCGCGAACTCCGCGCTTGAAAGCAGCCTTTGCTTCGTCCGGATAATTCGGGACACCGAACGCCAAAATCAGCAGCAATGCAAGTAGAAGCCGCGCGCGCATCATAATTTCTCTGCCTCCATAACTGCTGACGTCAATCCCTCAGAGATTCGCTGCGACCTGGCTCACCGCTGGAGCTATGAGAACGGAAAGACCTTGTGCGAGAAATGAGAAGCCATAACGGTTCCCTGCTATGGTTCATCATTCAAGCCATCTGACAGCCTACCTGACAGCCGAGAGCCCTTATTTGACCTTAGGCAAAGAAGACAAGATCGTATCTGAGAGGCGGCGAGTTTTACCAGAATGTGCGGGTTATTGGCTCAGGCGAGGGCTGTGGTGCTGAGATGACTGATGGAGACTTAGAATTCCTGGGATCCATTGGGTTTCTGCCCAAATCGCGATGCACAAGAACTCTTGCCAGCTTCTTCCGATTCAAATCGTAAATCACTTTGGCCACGTAAGACTGAGTTTCAGGGTAGGGAGGCACGCCGCGATATTGCTCGACTCGCCCCGGCCCAGCGTTGTAGGCGGCAAGTGCCCTGGTCAGGTCATTGTGATAGTGGTCTAGCAGTTCGCGCAAATAACGAGCTCCCGCTTGCAGATTCGCAGCTGGATCGAGTGGGTCACTCACACCTAGGCGTGAAGCGGTCTGCGGCATCAGTTGCATCAGGCCCAGTGCTCCTTTGGGGGAAACTGCATTCGCATTGAATCCGCTTTCGGCACCAATCAGAATCATGATTAGATCTGGATCGATATTGTTGCTGTTGCCGGCGGCGCTTACCATTTCTACGAGAGTCGCTGGGGGAGTCGGCTTAACGGCTGGCGGTACCGGAAGTACTTCCTCCGCCTCAAAGCGGACGATCTGGTCGGTCGGAACTTCGACATAGCTGTTTGGCGACTCTCCGCAGTAGAGCCGAGTCACGGCTTCTCGCAGCTCATGACGCTGGAGGCGTATGGAAAAGCCGTTCTGCAAGACGGCCACTTCCGCCGGATATGCGGATACGCCCGCGAGCGCGAGCACGGAGAGGGCGATACTAAGTCTAAAGCAAAGTCTCATGTCAGGAGAGACAAACCTCGACCTGCCACTGGCGAAAGCCGAAAAAATTCTCGCTTCCAACTTCCAACGCGAACCACCAGTTGTCCTTGCGCTAAATCAAACAACCACCGGATCTACGTGTTTGCCAAAAGATTCATAGTCGCGACACATCAAGGCTTTCGAAATGGACGCCTACCCTCATCTGCCTGTCGGAAAGCAGACCTTGAGCCACACGGACGACACGGCCCCTGCAATGCCACTCCATCGTTGGCTGGCCCGTAAGCTCCTCCGGCAATTTGAGATGTAATTCGACCGCTGATCCGACCTTGAGGAGCAACTCAGTCTCCAGGAGGGCCCCTCTTCCAGAGAAATCAATGGATTCCGCCCTATGGCAGGGATCATTGCTTCCCCAAATGCGAAGTTGCAAAGGTGTTCGCAAGCTATGGCGCATTGTCAAGCGACGGTCAGGAATGGTCGTACTATTGTTCATACATTTTCGTAGGTGCGACGGATGGACCTGATTGAACACGGATACATGAATTGGCGGGACCTGTCTTTGCTCGCCGTCACATTCGTTCTCAGATATTCCTTCGTTCCTCAGAACGGCAGGTCAGATCCTGAATATTGAAATTTCTAGGATTGGGAACTGAAGAAGGACGCGCAATGGATTACCTGCATGGGAGGCAGGCACACTACCAGATCCTGCGAGTTACCACGGTGGGCTTTTGAACCACTGCCCGTTTTGCAACCAGTCTGATTCCGTCCTCAAGTCGACTCCCACGAACTTTTTTTCCAGGTCCGAAACTCAATATAGGAGGCAGAGCGCGTTCCATTTTCCATCATTTTCCAATTACCAGGAATCTTGTTTCAGTTAAGTGCCGCCAGTTCGGCGTGTTAGAGCTCGCTAGAGGACGCTTGGGAAGCTTCTATACTGCCATTGTACGACGCCCGCTCTGATACTTCTCATTCTAGCCACATTCGTGACGTCGAAACAACCGAAGATTCTTGAACGGGAGCAGAACATTTCTTGCGCATTCGAAGTGGCGTGCGTATAGACATTCCCGGATTCCGGCTTTTCGGGAGAGCACTCCCGAACTAAATTCACGATTCTTCAAGCGCTCAATGGTCGAGAAGAACTAGAAATCGCGTTACCGTATTCGTGCGCCGCGTGCTTTCTTCGCTCTGGCGTTGTGCGGCTTGCTGTTGAAGTGCAGTCTGCTCGTTGGCTTGGGAACTCAGCCCTAGTCGCCTGTAAACGCGAGCGAGCCGATAGTGGCCTTCGGGCGAATCCGGTTCCAGACGCACGCATTTTTCCAACTGAGCGCGAGCCTCCTGCCATTGCCGCGACCATTCGAACGCTTTCCCCAGCTGGCATCGAGCCAACGGCTCCTGCGGCGCAATTCGAACTGCTTGCTGAAGCCTTCGTAGAATTTCTCGCTTGCTGGAATCATCTACGCTTTCTTCTGAAACACGCAGCAAGACTCCACCGCAAAGGGCGCTCGCGCTCTTGCTTGATGGATGCGCATCCGCAAACACACAGATCTGGGCCACTGCGGCAGGATTGGGCGCGGCCGGGTCCTGGAGCGTGATTTCGCCGAGATAGCGCGCGGCAAGTTCGTCTTTCGGATCGAGGTTTGTGGCTTCCAACAATGTGCGGACGGCATCGGCTGAGCGATCCACCAAGTAGTAGGTGAGCCCCAGGAGAATTTTGACGCGAATGGACTGAGGGAAGAGTTCCGCAGATTGGTCCAATACCACGATCGCTGCGTCGAAAGTCTGGTGTTTCAGAAGTTCCCTCGCCAGAGCCAGACGGTGCTCTTCAACCCCGGGTTCGAGGGTAACCGCAACCTGATAGCTGTGCACGGCGGCGAGGGCGTCACCTCGCTTCTCATGGAGGTCACCAAGCAAGCTCTCCAACGATCCGCTGTCTTCTAATGCCCTTGCCCGCTCGGCGCTTGCCAGTGAGGCGTCCCACTCGCCATTGCGATAGCGAGCGAGGGCGAGATTGAAGAGAATGTCGGGGCGGTCCGGGGCCAACCGGCTGGCATCCTCAAAATCCTTTGCGGCTTCCCCGTAAAGATTGGCCCGGCTTAGCAGTTCCGCAGTGCGCGAGCGAACTTCGAGTAGCCGGTCGGGGGGAAGCACGATGCCACGCAATGATTGGAGTGTCAAAGCCGAGTTTGCATGCGATTCGAGCTGGACCTCTAGCCGGGCAAGATTCGAGGCAACCTGCAATTCAACATTCTCCGGCGCGAGTTTGGCTGCCGCTTCCATGTCAGCGGCAGCGGCAGCCGAATGGCCGAGCCCGGATTCGATCGACGCCCTCAATCGGAAAAAAGCGATGCTCTGCTGGCGGTCTTCGGGCGCCTGCACGCCTCGAATCGCTGCAGCCGCCTCCGCGTAGCGGTGTGCCCGGGCAAGCTGCAAGGCCTTCTCAAGGGACTCCGCGCCGGGCGAATGGGTAGATTGGGCTCTTGCCTGGCCAAATGTGGCCAAGAACAGGCATCCCAAGCAGACCATGAAGAGGATCAGGCGGTTCATGTCAGAACCATATCTTAACCCGACTGGCGAAGGCTTGCGGGTTTATGCAAACGTGTGAGAAAATCCCGCCGTGTCCGGCACTCCTGCTCCCCACCTCCATCGCGAGCTAGGCCTCTTCGAGGCCATCTCCGCCAACATGCTGGAGATGATCGGCGTTGGCCCATTCCTAACTATCCCCTTAATTTTGAGTACTATGAACGGCCCACAGGCCATGCTTGGTTGGCTCCTGGGGGCGATCGTCGCCATCTGCGATGGCCTGGTGTGGGCAGAGCTTGGGGCCGCGATGCCAGGCACCGGAGGGCCCTATCGCTACCTGTCCGAAGCTTATGGTCCGAAACGCTTGGGAAGACTGATGAGCTTTCTTTTTATCTGGGAAACCATCTTTCTTGCTCCCTTGTCGATTGGAGCCGGAGCGGTGGGTTTCGCGCAATATACAAAGTTCCTCTGGCCGCATATGGGTGTGTGGCAGGGCAAAACCGTCGCCGTTGCTGTCTGCCTGGCCATCACTTTCATGCTCTATCGTGATATTCGCTCGGTCGGGCGGTTGTCCATCGTCTTGTGGGTAGTCGTGATTTTCACCGCGTTGGCAGTCACTGCCGCGGGTTTGCTTAATTTTCAGGCGCGACGCGTTTTTGACTTTCCTCCCCATGCATTCGTGCTTTCGAAACAATTTTTCGTTGGCCTCGGTGGCGCAACCTTGTTGGCGATGTACGACTACGGCGGTTACAACAACGCGTGTTTTTTTGCAGGCGAGGTAAGGCATCCTGAACGCGTGATTCCGCGTTCCATCTTGATTTCGATCGGCCTGGTTGCGGCCTTGTATCTGACAATGAATTTAACGATCATTGGCGTCATCCCCTGGCGAGAAGCAATGCATTCTACGTTTATCGTTTCCGATGTGATGCAACGGCTGTATGGTTCCACCGTGGCGCAAGTGATGACCGGATTGATTCTCTTCACAACTTTTGCTTCGTTGTTCGCTGTTTTGCTTGGCTACTCGAGGGTTCCGTATGCAGCGGCTGCGGACGGCCGGTTTTTCGCGATTTTCGGGCGTCTCCATCAAACAAAGAATTTTCCCTATTTTTCAGTGGCGTTCATCGGGATTTCCTCCGCGCTCGCCAGCCTGTTGGACCTGTCCGATTTAATCACCGCTCTCATCGTAATCCAGGTGCTTGTGCAATTCATGGCGCAGGTTGTAGCGGTAACGCTCATCCGCCGCTACCGTCCGGATATTCACCGGCCCTTCCAGATGTGGTTTTATCCAGTGACAAGCATCATCGCTCTTGCCGGGTGGGGATTCATTCTTGCGGCTAGCGGACTGAAATTCATCCTTTGGGGGTTTGCCCTGACAGCCTTTGGCATCTGCGCCTATCTGTGGAGAGCGCGCGCGGAACAAGAATGGCCGTTCGAACGTGCGAAGATTGAAGTGGCGCGATGAACAGGGAGCGCCCATTGGATGTACTGGTCGTTGGCGACCTCTTTCTGGATTTGGTCATGAGCGGTTTCGAATCATGGCCCAGTCCCGGGGAGGAATCGTTCGCGAAGAAATTCCACAAAGAAGTGGGAGGGGGGGCCGCCATCACGGCCTGCGGGCTCTCGAAACTTGGTCTGCAAGCCGGCATTCTTGGAGTGGTAGGTAAAGAAGATGGACAGTGGATGCTGGATCAGTTGCATGCGCGGGGCGTGGACACGTCCAGGATTCGGGTAACAACCGCGGAGCCCACCGCGTTCACCGTCAGCGTTTCCACGGCGCTGGACCGCACGTTTTTGACCTACAGCGGCGCGAATCGCGAACTTTTTTCATTGATGGGGGATTTGATGGGCGTCGCGGCGGAGTATCAGGTTCGCCACATCCATTTGGCGCATGCCATGGAGCTAGCAAATGTGCAGGCTTCGTTCAAAGCCATCAAGGACAACGGCTGGAGCTTGTCAGTGGATGTGGGCTGGCATCCCGAATGGTACGCCGACGCGCGTGCCATTGCTGCACTGAAACTGGTGGATGTCTTTTTTCCTAATGAGCGAGAGGCTGGAGCTGTGACAAAGGAAACCGAGCCGCGCCGCATGCTTGATGCATTTCAACGCATGGGCCTTCACAGAGTAGCGTTGAAGCTGGGCAAAAACGGCGCCGCAATGCTCTGGGATGCCGAGATCTCCCTCCAGAAGCCCGGGGAAATCAACGCGGTGGATACAACGGGCGCGGGCGATTGTTTCGATGCAGGTTTTCTCTACGCGTGGCTGGGTGGAATGGAGCCGGCCCTCTGCCTGAGGGCTGGCGCAGCATGCGGGGAAATGTCCACGCTGAGGCTAGGCGGGATTGCGGGTTTTCCCTCGAAGGAAGAATTGGAAACGATCTTATGCACCGTAAAGTAAGTGTCATCGGAGGAGGCGGCGTTCGAACCCCGCTCCTCATTCACGGGTTACTTCAAGCACAATCGCTGCTCGATATCGGCGAATTGCAGTTGTTCGATGTTGACTCCCGCCGCGCAGAACTAATGGCCTCAATCGGCGGCGAAATCGCGAAGAAGTTGGGCGTCGACGTGAGGCTGTCGGCCGTGCACTCCGCCGAAGCGGCAGTGGATGGTAGCGATTTCGTTCTGAGCAGTCTTCGCATCGGTGGCATGGCCGCGCGCGCGCGCGACGAACGAATCGCAATCGAAGAAGGGCTCGCGGGGCAGGAAACCACGGGTCCGGGGGGAGTTGCCATGGCCTTGCGAACCGTTCCGGTTGCGTTGGCATATGCCCGCATCGTGGAGCGGCTTGCGCCCGAGGCATGGCTTATCAACTTCACAAACCCTGCCGGCCTGATCACCCAAGCTCTGAACCAACACACTAAACTGAAAATCATTGGCATCTGCGATACGCCGGCCGAACTGCTGCACCGGATCGCGCATGTTTTGGGCGAGGCTTCTTCCGAAGTTCGTTGCGATTATGCGGGGCTTAATCACCTCGGGTGGGTGCGGCGCGTGTTCGTGCGAGGTGAAGACGTCACTGCGAAGCTTTTAAACAACGAGCAATCGTTGCGGGAGCTCTATCACGCGGATTTGTTCGACCCTTTGCTGATCCGCACTCTGAATCTCATCCCCTCGGAGTACTTGTTCTTCTACTACAGCCAGCGCAAGGCCTATCGCAATCAATTGAACGCTGGCGCGAGCCGCGGCGAGGAATTGGTGCGTCTGAATGCCGAACTTTTTACGCAACTTCAGTCCGAAACTCCCCGAGAAGCGCTTGACACGTATCGCGGCTACCTAATGCGACGGAACGCGTCGTACCTGCGCTTGGAAGCCGAGGCAGGAACAGCGTTTGGAAGGATAGACAACGAACCAGATCCATTCGAAACCCCCACGGGCTACCACAAGATTGCTGTGGAAGTGATGAGCGGCCTCGTTTCGGACCTACCCCGCGAGGTTGTAGTGAATGTGCGCAACGAGAACAGCATTGAGGACCTGCCGCCTGAGGATGTGGTTGAGGTCCCCTGCACGATCAGTAAGCAAGGCGTCAAGCCCATGCCTGCCGGACGTTTGCCTGAAAGCGTGCGGGGCCTGGTTCTCGCCGTCAAAGCCTATGAACGCACCACAATCCGTGCGGTCATTGAAAAATCATGGCCGGTGGCGCAGCTGGCGATGCTCGAATACCCAATCATCGGTCAATGGGAAATTGCCCAAAACCTTCGAAATGCCTGGACCGGCTGCGATCACGAGCATCTTAGTTATCTGGAAAACTAGCGCGAAGCCAGAAGTCTCGGGTGCCAGTCGATCTGGCGGTAATTGGCAGAATATCACGATCCAAAAGTGGAGGCAGCCAAATGCCAAGGGCCCTCTCTGGCGAGGATGGCAGGCCAGCGAAAGTAAGCAGGCGGGAATGGGCAAGCGGTTGAGATCCTGCCGGTTAGTTGACATTAAAGAGGGTCAGAATTAGAGTATAATTCCATTTCGCAAACGTGTGCGGAAACGGTGCGCCCTTCGTGTATAAGCCAACCTCCATTAAAGACATTGCCAGACTCGCGAACGTCTCTTCTTCCACAGTTTCCCGGGCGCTGCAAAGCAGTCCTCTGATCAGCCGCCGAACAGCTGAGAGGATTCAACGGATTGCCAGGGAATCTGGCTACCGCGCCAGTGCCATCGCGCGCGGACTCGTAACACAGAAAACCAAGACTATCGGGGTCGTGGTTACGACCATTGCCGACCCGTTCGTCAGCGAAGTCGTGAACGGTATCGAAGATTGTGGCAACGACCACGGCTATTCCGTTTTCCTGGCCAGTTCGAACGCGGACCCAGACCGGGAAACCAAGGTAGTTCACTCTTTTTCCGAGCAGAGAGTGGAAGGCGTGGTGGTTACCTCTTCTCGCGTGGGCGCCCGCTATCTGCCGCTCTTGTCCGAAATGCGAATCCCCATAGTCCTGGTAAACAATCAGCATCCCGGTGAATTCGTAAATTCGGTCTTGATCGAAAACGTGAAGGGAAGCGCAGAGGTGACCAACCACCTCATTCAGCTTGGCCACAAGAGGATTGCGTATCTTGGAGACCGTTTTGGCTATCAATCGGACACCGAGCGATTTGCTGGCTATCGAGAGGCTATCGAGCGTGCGGGCCTTCCATTCCTGCCGGAACTGATCGTACACGGAGACGGAAGGTGCGAGGGGGGAATGACAGGTGTTGAAGCTCTAATGAACCTTCCCAAGCCGCCGACTGCAATTTTCTGTTATAACGACATGACGGCACTCGGTGCGCTCCGGCAGCTTCACCTCCGGAAGATGCGCGTCCCCGAAGAAGTTTCAGTCGTTGGATTCGACGACCTATTCATTGCGTCGTACACGCAGCCGCCTTTAACCACCGTGCGACAGCCGCGCCGACTTATGGGGCGTCTGGCCATGGAGAGCCTGCTCAAGCTGATATCCGGTGAGGATTCTTCAAGCGCCACCAACGTACCGGCGGAATTGATCGTCCGCGAGTCCACAGCGCCACCCCCGGAGAAACAGCAATGAGCCCCCGACGAAATTTGCTGCTTCCGGCTGTCCCAACGCCTGACGGTCGTGGGACGGCGATGGACGTTGGGCCGGAAGCCACGGGGTTCGAATTCCTAAAACTGCAGATTCAACGGATACCAGCAGGGGAAAATCTCAAGCTGAGCACAGAGTCAAACGAACTGGGGATCGTGGGTTTGGGCGGAAGGTTTGACTTAGATTCAACCCAGGGGAGCTGGAACAATGTCGGATTTCGTGCAAACGTTTTCACTGGCATGCCTTGGTCCGTCTATCTGCCCATCCGCACGGATTTCACTGTTACTGCCCTCACGGATTGTGACTTGGCCTTCTGTTATTCTCGGGCGGAGATTCCATATCCTGCAGCACTCATAACGCCAACGGACGTGAGAGTCGAAATTCGGGGCGGTGCGAATGCCACCCGGCAGATCAATCACATTATCACGCCGGAATTTCCCGCCCAGCGCCTCCTGATCGTGGAGGTGTACACGCCGAGCGGCAACTGGTCCAGCTACCCACCCCACAAGCATGACGTACACAATCCTCCCGGAGAAGTAGATCTCGAAGAACTCTACTACTACCGGATCGACCGACCGGAAGGTTACGCGATTCAGCGGGTGTATACCCGCGATCAGCGGCTCGATGAGACGCTGACTGCGCGCAACGGGGATTTAGTGATCATTCCCGAGGGCTATCACCCCGTGGTCGCCGCTCACGGCTACAACGTTTATTACCTGAATGTACTGGCCGGCTCCGCTCGTTCCATGGCTGCATCCGATGATCCCGACTACGCTTGGGTTCGAGATTCCTGGCGGGAGAAAGACCCCCGCGTTCCGATGGTGAAATGAGAATGGGTGATCCTGGAATTACCTCCATGTGGCCAGAGCAGCAGCAGCCGTCACAGGAGTTTGCTGCCCTGGCCCTGGTACGGGGACGGTAGAGAAAGGAAAAGCCTATGGCTACTACGTCTCTTACGCCGCTGCAACAAACCGCAATGATTCGCGCAACGGATTATTGGAATGATTCCTGCTCTATCCAGGAACTAAATTATGCAATCGCGAACGGCGCCGTGGGCGCTACTTCAAACCCCACGATCGTCCTGGCTGTGCTGAAAAAGGAGCTTCCTGCATGGCGCGATCGCATTGGTCAGATCATCGCAGACAATCCGACATGGGGCGAAGTGGAGATTACCTGGAAGCTGATCGAGGAAATGGGAACGAAAGCTGCCGCAATTCTCCTGCCGGTGTTTGAGCGGGAAAAAGGCAAAAAGGGCCGTATTTCATTGCAGACCAATCCGACGTTTTACCGCAATGCAGCAGCAATCGTGGATCAGGCACTGCGTTTCGATGCCCTCGCGCCCAACATTCAAGTCAAAGTCCCGGCGACCAGCGCGGGGATCATTGCGGCGGAAGAAGTGACGTACCGCGGTCTGAATTTGAATGCGACGGTTTGTTTCACGGTCCCGCAAGCAATAGCCATCGCTGAGGCAGTCGAGCGCGGACTGCAGCGCCGAGCGGCTGAAGGTAAGGACATTTCGAGCCTCACACCAGTCTGCACGATCATGGTCGGCCGTTTGGACGACTGGATGAAAGTCGTCGCGAAAAAAGAGGGAGTGATAATCGTTCCCGGCCACCTGGACTGGGCAGGAATCGCGGCGATCAAGAAGGCGTACAGCATCTTTCGCCAGCGTGGATATCGCACGCGTTTGCGGGCTGCGGCC
>JBGPIX010000001.1:0-72980 GCA_041485085.1 Candidatus Acidiferrum sp. | reverse complement strand
CGCCAAGTCTCCCTTGAGGCATGTGCTGATCACGCTCACTCTTTGCAATTCCTTCTGACTCAACGTGAATGTCTCCTGTCTCATGGGGTGACATTTTCACGTTGCTGTTAAGGGGTGACAGAATTATGGAGCTAAGACATAGGGATACAGTTCCCTTGTTCGAGTGAGCGCTCCGCGGTATATTTATTAAATGCCCCAGGATGTGACTGGCCGCCTGAACTCGCGGCAATCTCTTTTACCATTCTGGCTTTTCCTGTGCGTCACCAGTGTTTTTCTCAGCCATCGCGAGATTGTCGCCCATATTCCATCGGTCGGCATTTTCTTGCCTGCTCCTGCGACGACGGAGTCAAGCCTAATAAGAACCTCAACCGCCGGCAATACCAAGCGTTCTCCTTTGGTACCGCTAAGCCGCGCGACAGGCAATCAGGTTACGTTGCTTATGGCCGCGACCACAACGTCAGAACAATCAAGTTCGGCTCTTCAGAACTTCCAAGCGCGCTGCGAGCACGCTGGCGTGATCGTCTGCCAAGGTTTCGATGCAGCTTCGGCGTTCGTCCAACCTGTGTGGCCTAACACGGGCTTTTACTACAAGAAAGAATGCCCGACATGGCCGACACCATGCGTTCAGCAAGATATGGATGTCTCCTTCTCTGGTACCAGTTCTGCTCGGTGGGACATATATGGCAACACGGGGGAAAATTTCGAGGCGAATTGGGTACAGAATTTCGGACAGACTTTCGGTCGGAATTCTACGTTTTATGTCCAATATGCCTTTCGAGCCGATCCTAACTGGGTTTCGATTGACTGGACTAAGACGGGTCCCAACGGGGGCAATACAGCACCGAAACTCTCCATCTTCCACAACCACAATTCCACGTGTGCTGCTGAAGAGATCACGATTCATGATCACAATTCATGGACGATACCCACCGGCTATTCCGATTGCGGGAACAAACAGTTCATAGCCAAACTAGATGGCGTGACGTATACATCCACGGGAGAATTTCTCTTACAACAGGGATTTACGGCGCCTGCGCCGTTCACCGGCGAGAAGTGCCAGTGGAAGGACGACCGGCCGACAGGGACCTGTTTTAGGATTCAGCCGAACACGTGGTACACGCTTTATTTCAAAGTTCACGTAGGAGACTGGGGGCAGCCGAGCAGCAGCTTGGAGGCTTGGTTTGCTCCTCAAGGGCAGAGCATGCGGAAGTTTATCAACGTCATGGGCTATACGCTGAACCAGGACAAAGACTCCGTGGGATTTGACACCTTGACGCTGACTCAGTACATGACCGGAAAGCAATCGTCGGTCGCGCACCCGACGGCACACGTCTGGTATGACGAACTAATTGTCTCGACGCAATCCATTCAGGCTCCCGCCGGTCCAACACCATAGAGCAGTACCACTGCGGGCCAGTCAGTCAGCCAAGGATGCAGGTCCATTCAGATGGTTCTCAGTTCGATGGTTCGAGGACTCGATACCTGCGGGCCTTATTCCCAAAAGGCGGATCTCGCGTTGGGTCGCACGGCCCACTAGTTTTTCGCTTGACCGTGGCAGTTGGAGTCGAAAGTCGGTGAGGCTGTGAATCTAACCCCGTCACGGGATAATTGCGCTGAACCAGCGGGCTGGACATGAACGCAGTAAGTGCGAGAATGTTGACGTTGATGTTCACGTATTTCTTGGAAAATAGAAAATGTCATTTTGGTTTGGGAAGCCGGACGGGCAGAGCAGGTTTTTCATCACTAGTCTCGTTCTAGTGTCATGCTGCCGCGTAATCATGTCGAGGGCTGCGTTCCTCTTAGGCATCCTGTTCCTGGTCCTCACGCAAAACGTAAGAAGCTCCTCTGATGACTTCTGGCAATTCTTACGGATTCCTCGTACCACGCAGCAAACTGTGCCACAGGCTTTCCCCGCCTCGGCTGCTGGGCATCCGTTGGCGGATAGCGTTGGTACACATCCTGGGGCCGCCGAGAATCTCTTCAGGGGCATCGGCTGGCATGAAATCCCAAACACTCAGTTGGCTCTACATTGTCCTTCAAATCCGGAGATTCAAGGCAATACTGGATGCCAATCAGTCATCATCGCGTGGAATGGAGGTGTCGCTGATATCAAGCGCAATCGCCTAATTATCTGGGGAGGGGGTCACTCAGACTACTTTGGCAACGAGATCTACGCTCTCGACTTGAGGCGGCTCAAGATGGAGCGCCTCACCGACCCGAGCCCAGTCTCAAATGTGAATAGTTGTCCGGAATCATATTCCGATGGACGTCCCTCCGCTCGACACACCTATAACGGTTTGGTGCAAGTGCCCGAGGAGGATGCAATGTTTTCTTTTGGGGGCTCAAAGTCAAATTGTGGTTCGATGAGCGACAAGATCTGGAAATTGAATCTATCCAATCTGACATGGACTCTGATGGAGCCCCATCGTGGCGACTCCTTTTCGTACTCGCCTGGGATATCGGCCGACTATGATCCAAATACGCACGACGTCTTCTTTTCCGATACCGAACATTTCTTCCGATATAATCCTGCCTCAAATACGGTCAAAAGGCTCTCTGAATTGCACGGAGTTGACTACCATCAGACTGGCGCAATTGACCCGGAGCGAAAGATTTTCCTAATGATTGGCTATCCCCGCCAGTTCTGGGTGATTGATATTGGTCCGCGTTCCACGTACACCATCCAGGATTGGTCAAAGTTGGTACGAGGTTGTGAACCGCTATTGAATGTTCCCGCTCCGGGATTGGCTTTTGACACCATGCAACACGTCATAGTTGGTTGGGCAGGCGGCGATTCCGTTTATCTTTTCGACCCTGATCGAAAATCTTGCACAGAGAAGTCCTTCCCTGGCGGCCCTTCCATAGCTCAGCCAAAGGGAAGCTACGGCCGCTTCCGATACTTTCCAGCACTCAATATCTTTGCAATTGTAAATGGCTGGAGCCAGGATGCTTATGCGCTTCGTCTGACTGAAGCAGCTGCCGCTGGGCCTAACTCCATTGTTCAGGCCAATACTTGGCCCGATAAATTGCTTGCGCCTGACAATCCCGATGGGCCTCCGAAGTAGATATTGAACGAGCGCACTATTGGAGTACGAGGCGCACAAGAATGTCCAAGGAAACGGGTGAGCTGGCCTCGTCTCCTTTTTACTCTCCACGGAGTGTCCGGGAATGCAGCGGTTGTTCTAATTCTTTACCCTTCAGAGTGACCATGTTCTATTTAAATGTACATGGTATAAACTCGTTCCGTGGCCCTCTACTCGCGCCAGAACAAGCTTGCAGTATCACGAGCAGTCTACTTACTTACGATTCTGTTATTCACATTCTTTCTAAAACTTGTTTGGTATCCCGAATTCAAACGCGACTATGTGCCCCGCGAGATCATCACTCAAAGAATGATAGAGCAAGGCCGGACGCAGCCTCCCGATGCGATGCTCGAAGAAATGCGCTCGCACCGACTTTTGGAGTACGATTGGCCGAGTGAAGTCCAACTGATTGGCACAGCCGAGAAGCTCTTACGAGGGAGGGCGGAGATTCCCGGCTTTGAGCCCGTTGAAATTCAACTTCCATTTGCCCCTTCCGATCTTGACCGCGGTTCCGGCCAATGGCAGTTGCATTTCGCTGGGCTCATCGTTCCTGAAACTTTCCTGGACGCCTATGAGCACACGGGAAGACAGGAGTTCTATGAAGCGGCCCGAGATACGATTTTGGCTTGGGCCAGGTTCGAGAGAAAAGCATGGTTAGATAAAGGATTCTTATGGAACGATCATGCAGTTGCTTCCCGCGCGCGCACACTGGCTGACTTTTGGAACATCTACCGCCGCCGGCCAGACTATCGTTCTGACGTGGCAGCCGAGTTATGGGGATTTGCGGCGCGCACTGGGGCGTTTTTGGCTAAGCCAGAGCAATACAACTTCGCCACAAACCACGGAGTCATGCAGAATCTCGCGCTTTGGCAAATCTGCCTCGCTTTTCCTTCTTTGCCGCGCGCTGAAGAATACAAGCAGACGGCGCTCTCTCGTCTTAGAGATCAGCTCTCTTTTTTTGTCGGGCCCGATGGAGTAATCCTTGAGCATTCCGCGGGATATCACGAGTCTGGGCTCTTCCTCTTCGGGCTCGTGCTCCGCTATGCGACCCTCCTTCATTTGGATGTTCCACCTGAATGGAGCAGTAAGTATAAGAAAGCTGAGAGTTTCTATGACGAGATTCGACGACCCGACGGTTCTCTGCCTCCATTTGGTGACACATGGATTGGAATGAAAAAGAGCGGTGTACGGATTGCGCAGCCGGACCAGAACGGCCGATTCGGTCCGCTGACATCACAAAGAGAAGAAAAGCCTCGCGAATCATTTGGTTTGTATCCCGTGGCAGGTTATGCCGTGTTTTGGGATGGACTCCAGAGTTGGCCTTCTCTTCCTCCTCTTTCGCAGACCCTCCTCAGTTGGTCGTACTATTCCGGGCATGGCCACAAACACGCCGACGAGACGAGTGTTCTCCTATGGGCGAAAGGGCATGAATGGTGGACGAATGCCGGTTACTGGTCCTACGAGGATCCCGACCGCCGCCATGCAGAGTGCTGGGAGGGCTCCAATGCACCTCACCTGGTCGGAGAGGAGTGCACCCAACCGCGAACTAGTAACCTGTTAACCTCCCTGCAGTTGCCCGGGCTATTGGCGGCCGAGATGGAGCGTCGCGGACCAGATGCTCTCGTAGTTCGACGATTGGTGATTCACGCGGCCACTTCCATCTGGGTGCTTGTCGATGAATGCATCGGAGCTCCTAAGAAGAATTTACAGACAATTTGGACTGCCGCTCCCAATGTTCGCGTGGAGCCTGGGACGGTACCGGGCATGTTCGGGCTCTTTGCTGAGGGTGTGCCTGGGCAACTACGAGCTTATTTTCTCGGCCCCGCTTCGTTGACGATTAGAAATCTCCGAGGGAATCGTGACCCATTTGCTGGTTGGGCATTTGCGGGGGGGAAACCTCAACCGACAGAAGCCGTGGTGACAGAACAGTCTGCGGCAGGCGCATGGGCTGTAACGATATGGGTGTTGGATGACAACGCATCCCTTGCCGGTTCTTCTCAATCGCAGGACCGCGTTCTTCAGTGGAACGACGCCCGATCTTGGAAAATCCTTTTGCCGCTCAAGACTGGTTCAAAACTTATTTCCCGCCAAGGCGAAACGATCTCTATCGACGAGACGTTCGCGGCCACACGCCGCCCGATCGTAGGGGTCTTGGAGGCTCCGCCAGTGAATGTGGCTGCCCAGATCGCGGCACTTCACGCAAATTACGAGGTGGCAGCATTGCGATATCCACGCTTCAGAGATCTATTTCTCTACCGGCTTCGAGCATCAGCACTCGGCTTGATGATTCTTGCTTTTCAAGAACTCTTTCTTACTCTTTATCGGCGGATGGGCGGAGCGTACGTCACGGCGCTTAGAGTCTTATCTTTGTTTGGTTGGCTAGGACTAAGTACATGGGTGTCGTTCTTCTATTTACGCAGTCCTTAATCCCGAAGCTGGAACACTTTCGGGCCGTTTTCTCGAACGAGATTCCTCGGCATTCCACGCGGAGCCGTCGAGGTAGATTCGGCACCACGTTTCAAGAGCAAGGAGCGCGAAGATATGATCGGTATGATCGCTGCGCTGCTCCTCATGCGCGGTGATAAGTTGCCGGATGGCTGGCCAGTGAAATAGGCCACGCCGCTGTACTTGTGTTTCAGACAGTAGCTCGTGGATCAACGGCTTCAAGTCCTGCCGCAGCCATCCGCCGACTGGGGCTCCAAAGCCGCGCTTCTTCCGTTCAATGACCTCACGTGGCAGCCACGGCGCCACCGCTTTTTTCAACAGGTACTTCAAGGTGAGCCCGCGCACTTTCAGAGAGGAAGGCATGCGGCTTGCTAACTCGACCAGTTCATAATCCACGAAGGGCGCCCGGCATTCAACCGAGGCGGCCATACTCATCCGGTCGGTAAGGGCGAGCAAATCATCTGGCAGTGAAGTCTTCAAGTCTGCATAAATAATGCGATTGAGGGAATCATCTTCAGTGCGACTCCCAAAGTACTTTCGCAAAGCCGCCGCCGCAGTCTCGTTTCCGTTCAAGCTCTGGCGCGCTCCCTCCGTCAGCAAGTCTGCTTGGACGCGGGGCGAAAAGAGCGTTATGTAGCTCATGTAGCGAGTCGCCGGATCTTCTTCTGCTGTTTTTGTGAACGCTGCTGCGTAACGCGCGTAGTCTTTCCAGGCAGACCCACGGTCTTGCGGGACCTGCCGCAGTAGTGTCGGCAGCCAACTGTGCCGGATTGGCCCAGGTAGCAAACGGTACCACCGATGCAGGCTGTCCCCTAGGTATCGCCGATAGCCTCCAAATAGCTCATCTCCGCCCACGCCTGACAAAATCACGGTCACGCTCTCTCGCGCCAACCGCGACACTAAGTACGTTGTCAGACAGGCTGAGTCCGCAATTGGTTCATCCAAATGCCACATCATCTTCGGCAGCAATTCGCTTACTTCTGGGCGAACAATGATCTCGTGGTGGTCGGTCCCGAAGGCTTGCGCGACAATCTTTGCGTAGGGAAGCTCATTGTAGTAACTCTGTTCGTCCCCATATCCTATCGAGTACGTTTTTACGGGCTGACCCGTCAGGCGAGACATTGCCGCGACAATCGTGCTTGAATCTATTCCGCCGCTCAAGAAAGCCCCAAGCGGCACGTCGCTTACGAGCTGCATTTTGACTGTCTCGAGCAGTTTATCGCGGATGCGTTCAATCCATTCGTATTCCGAATGATTCTCCACGGGCCCGCAAGGCACATCCCAATATTCATGTTCCTGGATGCGGCCTTTTTCGACAACGAGGCAATGCCCGGGGAGGATCTTTTCGATTCCTCGCAACATGGTGAGTGGGGCTGGCACGTAGCCGAGTGCAAGATATTCTTGCAGTGCATCCAGATTCAAGCGTCTTGGCACGTCTTCAACCTGGAGGATGGACTTCAACTCCGAGGCAAACAGCAACCGGTTTGCGTCCCGCCAGACGTAGAGGGGTTTCTCTCCGATGCGATCGCGGCCGAGAATCAAAAGCTCGCGTTTGAGGTCCCATAGAGCAAGAGCAAACATGCCCCGAAGCCGTTTGAGAAACGCCAGGCCTTCCTCTTCGTACAGATGCACAATGACTTCGGTGTCGCTGTGCGTCCGAAAGCGATGCCCCTTCTTCTCAAGGATTGCGCGTAATTCCTCGAAGTTATATATCTCACCATTCAAAACGAGCCACACAGTTTCGTCTTCGTTGGAAATCGGCTGGTGACCACCAGCAACGTCGATAATGCTGAGACGCCTCATGCCAAGTCCGATACCGCGGCCGAGGTACGTACCGCTATCATTCGGTCCTCTGTGCTCGATGACGCTTCCCATACGAGCAAGGAGTGGCGCGAGTGGCGTTTCGCGCTCTCTAAAGTTCATCACTCCATAAATTCCGCACATGATTGGCAACTCTGCTTTCTAGTATTGCAAAATAACAAGAACCGCTAACGCGCCAGACTTTCCGCTTGTTGCTCTGCTGGATTCGACGTTTCCCTTCTAATCTCCGTGAAACACTTGGCCAATTCTTTAGCTTGGTTTTTCCGCGCGTACCGTTGGACATCGGCTAGCCGCGGCAGAGGGTGAATTCCCGCCCGGATTGCCGCCAGAAATTCCGCCAGCCCGCCATAGATGTCGTCGTCTTCCGCGAGTTTGACGATGGTCGCTCCGCCTACCTCGTTGAGAAGTGCGGCTGTATCGCCAGTATGCGTCGTCATCGCAAGAATCGGCCTGCCCATGCGAAGATATTCATACGCTTTGGCTGGAATCTGGTGATCGCAATTCGCCGCCTGAAACAACAGCAATCCATCTGCGTCCGCGCATTCCTGCAGTGACTGCTCATATGGGATATGCGGCCGAAGCCGGATAATATCCGAGATATCGACTTCATTGATCATTCTTTGGAAAAGCTCTTCGGATCCTGACGCTCGAAAAACGATAGCCAGATCCGCAGCACTAATTCTTCTTTCCCGTTTCAGCCGGCCGATGGTACGGAAAAATGGCCGCGGGTCACGTTCTTCCGGATAAACGAGACCGGTGTGGAGCAGGACCAAAGGTCTGGAGGCGGGAACGGGTTGTGGCCGACGAAGGCTCAATGATGCAAAGTCATCTTCATCGTATCCATTTGGAATCAAGAGACATTTCTCCCGCGAGAGTACCGGGTAGCGATTGAGATACATCCTCTGGGTAGATGCGGCCGTGAAGATCACACGCGATGCGTGGCGCATGGCTTGAGCTTCAATCCAACGCCGCACTCGTCTGCTCCTAGCTTCTTTTGGATAGTCTTCCTCAGTCATTGAGTCACGCAAATCGACCACCCAAGGTTTTCCCGTTAATCGATGGAGCAGGAGGCCGATGAGAATCGCGGTCGAAATCGGAAATGTGGAGAAAATTACCTCGATACGGTATTTCCGGATGATTGAGAGGCCTGTAGGAATCGCCCCAAGGACCCAGCTCACCCATCGATCCGGCAGCGCCATCCAGCCGAGGTAGGAGCCCCAGACGCTGAGATGCTTCTTTGTATCGAGTGCAAACGTCCGAACCACCGGCACATGCACCCTTTTACTAGACCGGAGATCAATCGAGTCGTATGCCCGCGGATGAAGTGTGAGGACAATAGGCTGCCAGCCAAATTCCGGAAGGTACCGTGAGAATTTCTCCGAGCGAAGAAGTCCGCTTGATCCCACGCACGGTGGGAAGTGATACGCGATAATTAAGACATGTCCCACGGATTCTTTCTGTTCTTCGACGGTTAAACCACGTTCGATTCCGCCGACTGGCTGACGAGCGTATCCCAAGATTCGCTCCTGCGTCGGATCAGAGTGTCATTGCCAGCATCGACCCATATTTCCGGAGGAGCAGCATGACTCAAGAAACCTAAAGGGCTTGCTGAACGCGCGTATGCGCCTGACTGAAAGATTCCGAACAAGTCACCGATCTCCGCGCTCGGCAGGGCGACATTTCGAGCCAGGGTGTCGAGAGGTGTGCAGAGAGGCCCTACGACATCCACAATGTCATCGGCCTGAGTCTCTAACTTGTTAATCAGAGCGACGGGGTAGTTCCGTTTGATTGTTTGGCCTAAATTGCCGGAGGCGGCGAGATGATGGTTCATCCCACCATCGAGGATCAGGAACTTTTTCCCGCGCGAAACTTTGATATCGTTGACGCGCGCAACGTATAGGCCCGCCTCACCCGCCAGATATCGGCCCGGCTCAACCAGGAATTCTGTCTCCTCGAATGAGGGATCATTTTCAGTTTCCGCAAAAAGCGCGGCGAGATCCGCGCGAAGTTGCACGAGATCCAACTCTTGTTCGTGTGAGAAGTAGGGAATCCCAAGGCCGCCACCAAAATCCACAGTGTGTAGTGGACCGCCAATTTTCTTGGCCACCCGGCTGGCGACCTCAAGGCCGTGGCGATACTGATTTGAGAGTACTTTTGCGTCCAGGATTTGCGTGCCTGTGAACAAATGAATTCCGCGGAGATCAAGCTGCCGGTCGTTGGTCACCAGATCAACCAGATCGTCCAACACTTCTTCATCGACCCCGAATGGTGCCGGACGCCCGCCCATGCGCATGGCTCCCCCTTCTGCTTCGCCTGCGGGATTTACTCGAATCGCCACATTTGCGCGCCGACCCAGGCGTCGGCTAATGGCACCAACGCGACTGGCTTCGATCGCAGATTCCAAGTGGATTTCCCCTATATCATGAGAGAGGACGAGTTCGAGTTCTGCTTCAGTTTTCCCCGGGCCCGCAAATAACATCTGGCGGGGATCGCACCCAGCTTGCAGTGCTTGATGGAACTCGCCTGAGGAAGCAATCTCAAGCCCGCAACCGCGCGACAAAAAATGTCGCAATATCGCTTGGTTCGGATTAGCTTTTACCGAATAAAAAATCCTAAATCGGTGGGGCAAAGAACGTTGCAGCAAATCGAGTTTTTCGTCGAACACTCTCCGGTCGTAAACAAAGTATGGCGTCCCGTACTTCTCGGCCATCTCGCGGACGGAAACCCCACCCACAATCAATTCGCCATGCTGGGTGCCGAAGCGTTTCTGCACTAGCGATCGGACCAAGTTGTCCATCACAACCCTTCGCGCCGGCGCAAGGCCGGATAATCCACTTTACCGCTACTTGTCTTCGGCAGTTCAGTTAAGACTTCGATCGCTTTCGGTACCATATAGCGCGGCATCTTCTCCGCGCACAAGGCCAAGAGCGCGTCTCCATCGAGTGCATCGCCGTCGCGCGACACAACGAATGCTTTGATCGATTGGCCCAGTACCTCGTCCGGGATTCCGATGACTGCTGCGCCCCGCAGCTTTCCTGTCTGGAATAGCACTTCCTCGACTTCTGTCGGGCTGATACGGAAGCCCGAAGACTTGATCATGGCGTCTCGCCGGCCGAGGAAATATAGGAAGCCCTCTTCATCCATTCTCACTAAATCCCCGGAATAGCAGACCCTTTCACAATCGCCCATTTCCGGAGGCAAAAGTGGATTCGCGCGCAGTGCACGGGCCGTGTCTTCTGGCCTATTCCAGTAACCCATCGAAACCGTGGGGCCGCGATGCACTAATTCTCCAGTCTCACCGGGTTTGCAGACCTGGCCCTGCTCGTTCAGGACTAGGATCTCCGTGTCCGGAATAGCCTTACCCATGGATGTGGGGCGCCGATCAAGTTCCTCGGGCGGGAGATAAGTCGAACGAAACGCCTCGGTCAGGCCGTACATGAGGAAAACCTTCGTCGTAGACAGGACTTGTTGGAGGACCCTTAGGACCGCTTGCGGCATTGCTCCGCCGGTATTCGTGATGTATCGCAGATGGGGGAGTGGCTGCCTATCCAGTGTCGAATTGGGCTGCGCGAGCAGACTCCAAAGGGTTGGCACACCTGCCAGGCCTGTTATGCGCTCTCTTAATAGGGCCTGAACAATTTCCCGCGCAAAAACAAAGTTAATCAAAACCAGCGTTCCGCCTTTTTCAAAGGCGGTCATCAGCTGGTTCATTCCCGCATCAAAGCTAAAAGGCAATACGGCAAGAATTCTCTCCGCTTCCGTGATCTCAAGGTACGTCGAGACGATTCGGCTACCTGCGACAATGTTGGCATGACTTAGCATGACTCCCTTGGGTTTTCCGGTCGAACCAGACGTGTACAGAATGGCGGCCAGATCCTTCTCGATCCCCGGCTCAGCCCAAACAGATGGCGCCTCGGCAGAGCAAAGTTCATCAAACCGGTAGACAGGGATTCTCGTGACAGGTATCTCGCCCTCACCCGTAACAACCAGAAACTCAAGCGAAGGAATTTGAGGAATCAAGTCGGCCAACGATGCCAATTTTGAAGACGTCGTTACAAGTCCTGTCATTCCGCAGTCCAGCGCGATGTGCATCACCTGCTCGGTGTGCAAAAGTGCGTTTATGGGGACGTATACGCCTCCCGCCTGCGAGATACCAAAAATCGAGATGACTTGTGGGATGGACGCTTCGAGATAAATACCTATGCGATCACCGCGTTTGATATGTGTGGTGCGCAAGGATGCCGCCAGACTTGCAGCCTGTTTGTACACCTCGCGATAACTTAGGCGTTGCTCGCCATGGACTAAAGCCTCCTTGTCCGGCGTGCGACGCACTCTATTCCGCAACAGATGCCAGATCAAGAAATCCATTCTGTCTCCCGCACTCTCTCGAAAGAACCGTTCTAAGGTCACGACCTGACTGGATCAGAAGCCCACCGGTGCGTTCGGTCGTTTAAACATGCGTCTGCCTAGCGATTGAACTGCACGCTTCACGGCACGCCCGCCAACATGTCTTGCAATCGCAACTGCTCCGCGCACGGTTCGAGGATTCATGGCAAGTATACCCCCGCGCTCCCGACGGCCTGACATCCAGTCCCTCTTATAAGCATCATCTCCAGTAAGGTAATCCACCTCTTGGACCTTATCCACGTCGATCACGTGGCGCATTAGAGTAGCGGTCAGAATGGTGCCGACGGACAAATCCGTGAAGCGTTCGTCGTAAGCAAGCTTGTAAATCAGAGCGACGCCGTTCTGCACAATCCAGAATTGCGCTGCGGCGGGCTCGCCGTCAACGTGCACCACGCCAAGCCGCAGTGCGCCCAGTTGGGCACAGGTTTGAATCAATTGGGGCACGAATCGCGGGTATGGCTCAGGCTTTTTCCAACTCGCTGAATACACCTGATTGTACGCGTCGATGGCGGATTGCAACTCGTCGCCTCCAGTGACGATGGCAATTTTGGCTCGTCCGGATTTCTCCAGTTTTTTCTCCCTACGCTTCAGCGTATTTCTGAGCATCGAGGGAAGGCCCGCTTCATATTGTTGGTAGCTCCTTCCGTCAACTTCGAGGTACCAGTTCCCGAAGCAAAAGTAGGTCTGTACGACAAACCCCGCCGATTGCAACCCCTCTTTCAGAGCGTGAAAGGCGGGGCAGTCGACGTCGAGTGGCTTCAGTTCGATCTCATCCCACGGCGGTGAGTCGGCGGCGACAGCTCGGACCAACGCTTGTGCTGCTTCACGATCACTGGCTCCGTTCCATACCGGACTGAAGAGTGATGTGTAGTAGTTTGATAGGGAAGAGAGTTTTCTTGGTTTGAAAACTCCGGAATCCGCTGCTCGCTGAACTGTAGCCAACGCAGCATCTCCCGAAACCTCGGGTGACCGAGAGCAGTAGATCCTTACGATGTCGCCTTCATCCATAGCATGATTTATAAACACCCTGAACCAGGGCAGGCCGAAGAAGAAACAGTGACTTCCCGCTTTTTCGAAAAGCGAGCGGCTTTCCTGCGGCAGTTCGTCAAACCTCGAGAAATGGCGAACTCCCGTCATCGTTTGCTTTCGCCCTTAATGCGCACAAAGTCTGCAACGGCTTCCAGGGATTTGAAGTTCTCGGGCTGCAATTCCTCGTCGGAAACTCCCAACGAAAACTCCGCTTCGAGAAAATTCACGAGATCAAGAATTCCAAGAGAGTCAATCATGCCGGTTTCGAGCCATTTCTCTTCGGGTCTGAGACCGTTTTTCCTGGCTAGTGGAAACTGTTTCAAGATAAACTCTCGAATCCGATCCTCTACAGTTTGTGGCTGATTCATCTTTGCTCCTAGAAGTCAGCTATCGCGGTCACCATGCATCAAGTACCAGTTTCTTTGAAAGCTAGTTTCTGCGACCATCGGGTTTCTTCCCGTGCAGACGACGAACGGCGATGCTTCCCGCCGTCGGAATCCCGCTAGTTCAAAAATGCCATTCAATGGATGTCCATCGCCGGCGATCAGGTTTGCCGCCGCGGCGCCCCGGCGCCGTATTTTCTCGACTGCCGCCGATAGGAGCAGCGCAATTATCGCAGGTTCCTCCACGGCAAGAATATCTACAATACTGGCGATATTCGGATCGCTGATTAGGACAACGTAGCCGACCAATATCCCTTCTCGGCGTACCGTTAGGATTTCGTGTGCTTGAGAAGGGTGAGCCAAGTAACGCCAGTTCAAATACTCGGCCGTGCGTGCAAGCCTCACACCTGGACCCACCGCTAGTGTCCGATCGAGCACGCTAAATTCTTCTCCGCAGGGCCCCGTGTGGAGCGTCACTTCGCAACCATTTTTCTCGCCCTTATAACCCCGCCGGACAAGAACGGCATTACCTATCAGCCCAAGTGTTTTTGCAATTTTTCGCGATCGAATTATTGGTTCCAGCTTCTGCTCCACGCGCAGAGGTTTGGCCCAACGCACCACACATCCTGTCTGTTGAACTCCTAATCTCTTATACACGGCCAGCATGCTTTGGCTCGGGAAGTCGTAACAAAACTCAAAAGGGGATGCGACCGCTTCCAAACACGCACGTTGCAATTGCACGGCGGGGCCTAGACTCCGGAATTTTTCCTCCAAACAAAAATCACCTAGCACCCATCCGCTCATTTCCACCCCCGCGAGATGAATCTTTCGCGGAAAGGCTGCGGCAGCGCCCACCACTTCACCCTTGTCACCATTGCAAGCCACCCAGGCGCGTGCCGCCCCGCAGGGATTTTGAACGTAGAGCCAGTCGAACCGATGTCTATCGGACAGCGCGGTGAGATGCCGCCGAAATAGATCGATTAGATCCGTGCTGTCTGACTCAAGGACTGCAGAACGAATGCGAATCGACATATGCCTGAGATTGGTCTGGCCTCCGATAACTGCGAACTCTAATGGATGTTCCTCTGCGAAATCAAAGTTCTACACGCTCCCTAGCAACCGGGCATTCCGGGGGTGCGACACAAACTGCAAAGATTGCACAATAGAGGAGCACCCTCTTCCGATTCGCGATATTTGAGACGCACTATGATCCTAGCAAGATAGTGGCCAGACTCTCGCTACGGCAGGGATGTGTCCTCAAGCTGGGGAAACCAATAGGTTTCCTGCTTCTCCGACGGTTCTGCAGCATGCCGGCCTAAGTTCCGCTTGTCTTCGATACCGCCCATGGCAAGAGATGGAAAAAGTTTTCTTGGTCGCGGGAACTCACCCACAAAACGTGCCAACTGTCAGTCGATCTCATAACATATTGAAAAGATAGTATTTAGTCTCGTCTCAGACATAGTGAACCATGCGCTTCACCCTGGGATACGCCTCCGCACCGCGAACAATCGGTTAAGTGCCTGCGTCCGATTTGAGGTTATCGATAATGCACGGAAATCTCCGCACAGAGCAATTCCTGCTAGAAGTGGAGCTAAATCATTCTCTTGCAATTGGTTAGGACCATCGAGAACCTTGCAAACGAACTGGTGGGGGATCTGGCCGGACGAATGCACTGCATTACGGGCCGGTTGGCTATTTGAGCTTCTTTCTGCTGGCTACCTCCTCTGATGCCCAGTTGGGCAAGAGCGAAAAGGTCCAGTTCACAATCCTCAGGGGACTTGGAGCGATGCCCATACAAGAGGTCTCGAAATGTTGAAGATTGGTGGTCAAAGAGTTCCCACTCCTCTTCTGCTCCTGGTGGCCGCTGATTGCATGTTGATCGGGATAGGCTTGCTAGTGGCCACATTTGCCCGCTCGTCGGTCGGCGGCTTTGGATCCGCTATTCCTTATTTGCTGACTTGGAGCACGCTTTTTCGTTCCCTTCTTGTGATTGTGATTTGCGAAACGTCCCTCTACTTTAATGATCTCTACGATTTTCGGCTTACGGCCAGTCACAGTGAAATTCTGGTCAGGCTTTTCCAGGCTTTCGGTGTAGCATGCCTGGCCTTGGCGGTTTGCTATTTTATTGATCCAGATGTGGGGTTTGGCCGTGGGATCGCTGCTCTAGCAGCTCCCGTCATCGTAGCACTCACACTCGGCTGGCGACTCCTTTGGTTTGGTAGCGGACAAATTGCAGGCAACACCGAGCGCATGCTCATCATGGGAACCGGGCCAACCGGAATTTCTCTCGCACGTGACATCGTCTCCCGCCCCGAATTGCGATTGAAAGTGGTAGGCTTTCTTGATGAAAAAGGCGAGAACATTGGGAAATCCCTGGTGAATCCGGGGATCATCGGAGCAGCAGTAGACGTTGAGTCTATCGCCCAGGAACAGAAGATCGATCATGTTGTGATCTCGCTCCAGGAGCGTCGTGGCCGTATGCCCGTGCGGCAGCTCTTGCACTTAAAATTTGCAGGGGTCCGTGTCGAAGACGCCCATAGTTTTTTTGAGAGGATGACTGGCCGGATCATTTTGGAGTACTTGTCACCCAGCTGGTTGATTCTGTCCGATGGATTTCGCAAGTCCTCTTTCTTGGTGTGGGCAAAGCGGTCCCTGGACATAATCGTTTCCCTCTTTGCACTGATTGTTTGCCTGCCTCTGCTGGGCGCCGTTGCTGTGGCGATTTTCCTGGAGTCTGGTTTTCCAATCCTGTTTCGACAGGAACGCACAGGCCTTCGAGGGCGGCCGTTTGAGATGCTTAAATTTCGTTCAATGTACAACAATGCGGAAAAGGAGGGACCCCGCTGGGCGTCTGATGGTGACCAGCGTGTTACTCGGGTTGGGAATTGGATCCGCAAATTCCGGATTGACGAACTGCCCCAGGTGATTAATGTTTTGCGAGGCGAGATGAGCATTGTGGGTCCGCGGCCGGAGCGGCCTCATTTCGTTGCCATACTCGAAGAGCAGATTCCGTACTACGGTCTTCGTCATTCGGTTCGCCCAGGCATCACGGGTTGGGCCCAAGTCAGGTATCAGTATGGGGCGAGCATTGAGGAAACGAAAACGAAACTTGAGTACGATCTTTTTTATATCAAACACCTCTCCATAATGCTTGATCTAGCGGTGTTATTTGAAACGGCGAAGGTTATGATTTCTGGCCGGGGTGCAAAGTAAGTGGCCACTGAAGACTCCAAGCCCGACGAGAACGTAGACCTTAATCATTTTACGGCCAGCGGCGAAGGCTCACCCACTGGTAAGTCCCTACCTATCAAGTTTCGTGACAGAATCTTGCTAACTACTTGGCTATTTTCTTATTCCGCCATCCTTTGGATTTTCAACTTGATTACGAAGTTCGAAAGCGACAGGGCACTCAAGAGCAGCCAAGAGGGGCGAACTCCTCGCAGGAGAATGAGTTAGAACCGGCTTGACGTCTACCTCATCGCTGCAGGAAGCAGTTTTCTCAATTCGGGCAGATGGTTTCCGGTGCCCCCGCCGTTTCGATGCAGATTGGGACTAAGCCATTATTTTACAGTGGTTTACAGCGGGCCGTAGATGGCACCACCATTGCTGCTACATTCCCCTAGTTCACGGGAGAAACGGTCCTGGGAGGCATTCTTGCCGAGGCTCTTAAAAGTCGTCTTCACCGTCGCAGTACTTTTGACGCTGACAGCTCTGTCGACATGTGCCATCGCAGAAGAGCAGGACACAAATCACGGAGATAGAAAGCCGCCCAATTCAGATCCCAAAGCGAACGCCGCTCCGGCGACGAAGACAAACGCTGTCGACACTGCTGCTCCTGTGCAGCCCCCTATCGGGTATCGAGTGGGATTGGATGATGAGTTGACGATTTCGGTTTGGCATGAGCCTGAATTTTCTCAGGGAGTGGTGGTTCGCCCCGACGGCATGATTACAATGCCGTTGCTCAACGACATCAAAGTTGTGGGACTGACGACTGAGGAACTGCAAGCAATCCTCACGGAAAAGCTAAAGACGTTCGTGAACGATCCTCAGGTGACAGTGATCGTAAGAAGTATTAAGAGCCTCAGAGTGTCACTTGTAGGGTATGTTGGCAAGCAAGGAATATACCCGTTGACGGGCGGGCTCACCGTTGTGGATCTTCTTGCTGAGGCAGGTGGCTTGAGTCCGTTTGCTAAGGCCGGTTCGATCTACATCTTGCGAAATGTCGGCGGCAAGCAGATACGGATTGGTTTCAATTACAAGAAGGCGCTAAAAGGTAACGGCGACAATCCCATCCTTCAATCAGGCGACATCGTAGTGGTGCCCTAGGCGAGCGTCAAATTAGCCGCCATCGGAGGTGAACAATGAGTTATGCGAAAAAACTGGCGGGTGGCTTGCTGGTAGCGCTCTTTCTCTTCTTATCCCCGTTACGGGCGCAAGAAGATTCCTCGTCGCAACGCCCCAAGAATGAAATGCCAAAACCGGCTGCCAAGACCTCTCCCTGGACACCGCAAGGAGTCCCCGATGACACACCGCCTCCGTCTCCTGAGCCTCCCAATCCTTATGCCGCAGTAATAAGGGACGCCGGTACGGGTCTCCCCCTGTTTGGCACCTCTAGCACGCCCTTGCGCTGGGGGGACTTCTCCATTAGCAGATTCGAATATTTCGGAATTCTTGATCAGTTCGAACCGCCAGGAGGAGCAATCCAGGAGCCTTGGACCAAACTCTCTATTCTGCGCACTGGTCTGATGTTCGACCACCTCATCTCACGGACGAAGAGCCGGATTGTCCTGCAGTACTTTCCTCAAATGGCGATTGTAGGAGGCCAAGTCCACGCCAACATCAGCGCAAACAATAACCTTTCCATTGGCACGCAGTTCAATGTTTCGCCGAGGTGGAGCATCGCCGTGCAGGACAGCTTCTTACAGGTGCATAGCAATCCGCTCATTCCTGAGAATTTTTTCGCGGCCGATAGCAGAGGAGGAAGCGTAACTCAGAACAATTTTCTTGAGACCGATGGTAATTTTCTGGCGAATACGGCAACCGCGACTATTCAATACGCTTTCAGTCCCCGCACGACGGTTACGATTACTCCGTTGTACCGTTACGACCGCACGACCAGCGGACAGACAGGTTCTTTGTATGTTGCCGATGGGCAAACTTATTCCGGCACGATTGCCGTAAGTCACGCTCTCACCGCGCGCAGAACAATCGGACTTTTCGATTCTTTCCAATTCCTGAGGGAAAAGAGCACTGCCGTCGTTTCGCAGTCGGCCCGTTACAACACCTCAGGAGTTTTCTATAGCGAACAGCTTGCTCGCTCCCTATTCGTCAATGGACAAATTGGAGCGGAGCTGCAGAGTTTCAGCGATTTGCCCCAGGGGGATCATTGGGGCTATTCGGGCGGTTTTTCAGTGCTTGAAAATGCATCTAGGAACATAAGTTTGGCTGCCGCCTATACGCGGGGCGTTACGTTCAACAACTACGTGAGCCGGGAAGAATCGGATCGCGTCGACGGATCGGTCGGTCTTGTATTCACACGGCAGGCCTCATGGAATTCGAGCGTTGGTTATTTCCGCGAATTGGGGGTCACCCCGCGCACGAACGGAAAATATGTCACCAGCGAGTTTGATTATCGTTTGATTTACAATTTCAGTTTATTTACAACCTTCGCTTATACGTACCAGAACGCCAACGCACAACAGCTCTTTGCAGGCCAAAGGAAGACCATCGTATTTGGAGTCCGGTGGCGTCCCCCGCTCCGATCCAATTTATAGGGCAGCAATACAAAAACGAGTCGACCGCCGGGAGCGGGTAGTATAAGACTTTGGAGAGAATATTAAATGAGCCGCCTCAAGAAGTGGGCATGAAGAGTCCAGGGCGATCTTCAGGAACTAAGGGGCGAAAACATAGAAATGATTTCCGTTTTCTTTCTAGCAGGTAGAGTTTAGAGGGGCGAGAAACGCTTCCCGTCTTTAAGCTATTGAAAATAAAATACTTAATTGTAAAACTAAGGAGTCTAATCTCTAGGAATCTGGCAAGAGACGTGCTCCAAAGTGCATAGCAACATTTTGTTGATGCGGAAGAATGGCCTGACAAGGAGGGCCGGAAGACTTGGTTAATGGCTTGACACAACAAACGCTAAACAGCAGTCTTTTGGGCGAATTGACTCTCAGCGACCTGCTGGAGATCTGGCGCGTTCGGAAATGGTTGATCATTCTATGCCCTCTCGGTTTGCTCGTTGCCAGCGCAGTTGTAGCCTACCGATTGCCAAGTATTTTCCAGGCTGAAACAGTCATACTCGTTGACTCGCAACAGGTCCCCGACAGATTCGTGCCCACGATTATTACCTCCGACATTGCAGGCCGCCTTACGACGCTGCAACAGCAGGTTTTGTCACCCACTCGGCTAAAGAAACTCGTTGAGGCCGAAGGTTTGTATCCAGACCCAATTGCCAAACGGAGTGAGGAGGAGATCATAAGCTCCGTCCAGAAATCGATTGTCGTCGAAACCGTCCATGCAGGCTCGGGCAAGATGGCTGCGTTCCGGATTGCGTATAGCAGCAGGAATCGCAACGAAGTGGCGCCGATTGCTAATCACCTTGCGCAGATGTTCATAGAAGAGAACTTGAAGGTACGCGAGGATCAAACCCAAGGCACAGCTGAGTTTTTGGATGACCAGCTCAAGGATACTAAGAGACGGCTGGACGAAACAGAGGAGCAGCTTCGGGCCATCAAAAGCCGTAACATCCTGGATCTCCCAGAATCCAAGCCGTATCACATGGAGGCGCTCTCGAATCTTCGGGGCCAACTGCAGGCAGTTCAAGACAAGATCAATCAGTGTCAAAGGGATAAATCCATTCTACAGTCTATGCTCGTTGCCGAGGGGCCCGCCCCCACGGTTGACATAGACGGTGACCAGGGGAGCGGGGCCGGATTGTCCTCCGAGGAGGCTCGGATACAAAAACTCGAGAACAAGCTCTCTGAGCTTCGCGTTAGATACGGACCAGCTCATCCCGACGTGCGCAAGACCCAAAACGAAATCGATCGGCTTAGGAAGAGTATTGCCGACGCACCTCACAATGCTTCAGGTCCGGCCGTGGACACGAAACCTGCGATCCAAACTGACCGGGCGAGTCCTCGTAACCCTGTATTACAGGCGCAGATCGATAAGCTTGACCAAGACATTCGGGAGCAAACCAAGTTGCTTCAGCCGCTGCAGGAGCGGATGGAATTTCATACTTCAAAGCTTGCACAGGTGCCGGTGTTTGAACAACAGATTGCACGTCTGCAGCAGGATTACGAGTTCTTGAAGGTGCAATACACCGGACTGCTCGAAAAGAAACAGGGCGCCGAGATGTCTTATGCTTTGGAGATCCGCCAGAAAGCCGAACGGTTTGTCGTTCTTGACGCCGCGCAAACGCCGCTGCGGCCCGCCGCCCCAAATCGCATCCTGATCACTTTAGCAGGATTGGCCGGGGGCTTGGTTTTTGGTATCGCTCTGGCGACTGCGGCAGAGATCAAGGAAGAGTCTGTACGCAGCGAAGCCGAAGCAGCCCGAATCTGTGGGAAACCCATCCTGGGTGGAATCCCAAGAATCGTGTCAAAGCAAGAACGGCTTAAGACGCGCTGGCGCGCCGCAGGCTTGGTTGCAGGTACGCTGGCTGGGTCGGCCGCCATCGGTCTTCTGTTCTCATTTGTCTCAAAAAGGCTTTTCTAAATGTATCGCTCTTTTTATGGGCTCAGAGATGAGCCATTCCGTCTTACACCAGACTCTCGTTTTTTTCACTTTTCAGAGCCGCACAAGAATGCGTTGAGAGTCCTTTTGGAGAGCATTTTCTACCGCAAGGGCCTTGTGATGATCACCGGCCCGATAGGGACTGGAAAAACTACCCTGGTTCATACTGCGCTGCAGATCTTTACAGATAAGAAAATGCCGGTTAGGAGCGCACTTCTATTTAACCCCACGTTGAATCGCGAAGAATTTCTGGAAATGATGCTCGACGAATTTGAGGTGACGTGCACGGCAACCAGCAAGCCCAAGCGGTTGATGGCTCTTCATCACATGTTGCTTGAAACACAGCGTCGGGGAGGCACCTCGGTGCTGTTTATCGATGAAGCGCACCTGCTCACTCCGGAATTACTCGAAGAGATCCGTCTGCTTGGCAATGCCGATACGCATCAGGAAAAGCTCTTGCAAATTGTTGTGAGTGGCCAGCCAGAGCTTCTGGAGATCATGGATCGGCCCGAATTGAGCGCTCTTCAACAGCGGATCGCGGCTCGTGCTCACCTCCGGCCTCTTAGCCAACCCGAGACGCGCGATTACATAGGCGAGCGGTTGCAAACCGCCGGATTGCAGGGCGCGAATCCATTTTCTGGTAGCACGCTCGAAGCCATTCATCATTTTTCGGGTGGCGTTCCTCGGTTGATCAATTTGATCTGCGAAGGATGCCTCTCACTCGGGTTCCGGACACTGCGGACCACGATTCAGTTGGACGTGGTGGAGGAGGCCGCCGTCTCGCTCGGGCTTGTCAAGCAAGTCCAGATTGTGGAAAGGAAGGCGATTTCCGTCATGCCTATACCCCCGGCAAAAACGGAGGCACCGAAGTCTATTGTGGATGTGCTGATCGAAGCCATGAAGAACAAGCGCACAGCGGCGCCGGGAGTAAGCTAGAATGAGCAAGTTTTTTAATGAAACTCTGAAGGCGCGCAATGAAACCCTGCCTCTGGATGGATTTAACCTGACCCAAGAGGCGGAGCCGCCCGCGGCTTCCTCTGTTCCAGTGGGCATTGACCCCGGGCTGGAGAACAGCCGGCTGAAAGATTGCCGAGAAATCGTTGTTCCAATTGCCAAGCTGGTGGAGGAACAGTTTGCGGGAAGTGATTCACTTGAGTCTGCTCAGGAATCCTACCGTGCTCTCCGAACGCGGCTTATGCGCCTGCGGGCAGAGCGAGACGTGCGATGCATCGTCGTCACCAGCTCGGTCCAGGGGGAAGGTAAAACTCACACCTCGATTAATCTAGCGCAAAGTTGTGCTCAACTTCATGGTATGCGCGTGCTACTCCTGGACGCGGACATCCGCACGTGTGGTTTGAGCCGGGCACTCAGCTTACCTCCATGTCCCGGGCTCGGAGAGGTGCTCTCGGGTCAATGTGAAATCGAACAGGCCATGGTCGCAACTGATAATCCGAACTTCTATCTGCTTAGCGCGGGTTCGACGACCCTGCCGCCGGCGGAACTGTTCGCTGGCAGCCGCTGGAAGGAATTCATGGGATGGTGCAAGGGTTTTTTTGAACTGATCCTTGTGGATTCTCCGCCCGTGCTTGAGCTTGCTGATGTTGATTTGATTGCAGCAGCCTGTGATGGCGTGTTGATGGTCGTCAGAGCGCACCACACAAAACGGGAATTGCTGCATAAATCCGCTGCCCAGCTCAACCCCAAAAAATTTCTCGGTTTGGTGTACAACGCGGTGGAGAATGGCTTGCATAACCGTTATCCCTACCGTACGTACAAAGCTGGGCTGCGGAGTTAGGACGCTTTTGAGTTGAACCGGCATAGGTGTGCCGAACTAACATGGATAAGTCTAGAGAGATATGTATCCGAACCTGAAGTTACAAATTTTTCGGTGCGGCAGTCATCAAAACAAGCTAGCTAAAGCCGTGGGCATCGACGAGAGCGTCCTCAGCAAAATCATTAACGGCTATCGCGCTCCGACTGCCGCGCAGAGAAAGCTATTGGCGAGCTATCTTGAGGCCGACGAGCCCTGGTTATTCGAGCAGTTTGAAGCCGCTCCGCCTCGCTCGGTTCTGAACCCTGTGCGGCTCGCCGCGGACCACAAGGCGGACGAGAATGGCGACGCTTAAGACCCAAGGCGGGATGCAGACACTTCCTTCCGTTGTCACAAGTACACTTCCAGTCCGCGTGCTCCCCTTAGCGGAACGTGACTCGGAGGAGTGGGATCGCTTTGTTCTTTTTCACCCGCAAGGGACCTTCTTCCATCAATTAGGGTGGAGACGCGTGATGGAAAAGACCTACGGGTACCAGCCGTATTATTTTTGCGCCCGGCGGGGCGAACGGATTACCGGGATTGCGCCGACATTTCTTGTTTCCAGCTGGATCAGCGGTCGTCGTTTAATCTCGCTTCCATTTGCTGTCTACGGTGGCGTCTGTGCGGAAGATCTGGAGAGCGAGCATGCGTTGGTAATCCAGCTTGAGCAGCTGGCATCCAAACTCGATGTGGACTATCTCGAGCTGAGAAACCGCCGGGGGCGCATCCGCACTGGATATCATCCGAATGAACGATACGCGACGTTCACGATGCCGATCACGGCCGATACTGAAGCGATCTACGGAGCGTTCCCAAAGGACATTCGTTACATGATCCGGAAGGCCGAAAAAGCCGGTTTGCGTGTGCAACGCGGGTTCGATCAATTGGATAATTTCTACCGTCTCATGACCGTCAATCTGCGCAGGTTGGGCACCCCCATGTTTCCACGCGCGCTATTTAAGAATCTGATCCGCGAATATCCCGGGCAGATTGATCTTTCGCTTGTGTATTCGGGCGGCAACCCGGTAGCCGGAGGTATGTCCTTTTTGTTTCGTGAGTGGATGCAACCGTATTACATCGGCTCGCAGGAAGAGGCAAAGGCTCTTGCCGCCAACAATTTTCTTTGGTGGGAATTGATTAAACTCGCTGCGAGAACTGGGCACACCACGTTTGACTTCGGACGCAGTAAAAAAGATTCCGGAAACTACGCTTTCAAGAAAAAATGGAATCCTCGCATAGAGTCCCTTGATTACGAAGTGAAGTTGTTTCGGCGAACGGAAGTGCCCAATTTTTCCCCTGCTAACCCGAAGTTTGAGTTCGCAACAAGTGTTTGGAAGAAACTGCCAATCGGGTTGACCCGCATGATCGGGCCGCGTCTGGTGCGATGGTACCCCTAGGAGAATTTCTCTAAACCAGAAAGTTGGTTGATTCGGCGTCGGAGAGCTTCCAAGAACGCACATGTCAACTCAGATTGTAACCGAAAATTCGACTCTCGCCTCCTCACCAATTCCTCGAGGTGCCAACGTGCGCTTCGAACGGCTTCGCGTTCTGCACGTTGTTGCTCGGCTGGGATTGGGGGGCACCGAGCATGGCGTGCTGAAAATGATAGGCGGACTCGGGGACGAGCAGTTTGAACACCGCATCTGTGCGGTGCGCGGTGTGGATTCAGGTTTCGCCAGCCGCATGAAAGTCGCTGCCAGGACATACACTGCAGGAACCGCCGAACTAGGGTTCCAATTTCCGCTGTTCCGCCTCAAGCGCATTATGAACGAGTTCCGGCCCCACATTGTACATACACGTAACTTCGGTGCTCTGGAAGCGATTCCGGCCGCGAGATTGGCGGGCGTACCAGTGGCCATCCATAGTGAACACGGCTATGAACTGGAGATCCTCCAAGGGTTGCCACTCCGGCGGCGTATTCTCTGCCGGACGCTCTTCCCGATGGCCGACGCAGTTTTTGCCGTTACCGAGGAATTACGGACCTATCACTCGACCCAATCGTGGCTTCCGGCGGCAAAAATTCGTGTGATCTATAACGGAGTCAGTACGGATCGGTTTTCACCTCTTCGCGAGGAGACTCCGAGAATTCGGCGCGAGATGAACCTGCCTCCCGGCCGCACTGTCATCGGTAGTGTCGGCCGATTGGTGCCGATCAAGGATCACATTACGTTGATTCGCGCGGCGGAACTACTGTTGCAGCGGGGTAAAGAGATCCATATTCTCTTGGTGGGCGATGGTCCGGAACGTGCGAAGCTACAAGAGTATGTTGCAAATTCGCCGCACCTTGCAGGGCGGGTAAGTTTTTTCGGAGCTTCCGACTGCGTTCCGCAAGCCATGAACGCCATGGATGTATTCGTGCTGCCCTCGATTTGCGAAGGAATGTCGAACACCCTTTTGGAGGCCATGGCTTCTGGCCTTCCGGTTGTGGCAACTCGCGCGGGCGGTAACCCGGAGCTGGTTGAACACGAAAGTGTTGGTTTGCTGTTTCCTTCCCGCGACGTTCCAACTCTCGCACAGCATCTTGCGCGATTAGTGGAAAACGCCGACCTGCGCCGAAGTTTCGGCGAAGCAGCACGGCGTCGCGCAGTTGAGCGGTTCAGTCTCGCCGAGATGATTCGGCGTTATCGTGATTTGTATTTTGAGCTGGCGGCGCGCCACGCGCTGCCACAAGGGAACTAGGCGAACTTCCTATGTGTGGCATTTGCGGGATCTTCGAATACGAGCGTCAGACCAGCATTCCGGCTGAGCTCGTGCACCAGATGAATCAAACGATGATTCATCGGGGTCCGGATGACGGCGGTGTATTCGTCGGTTCGGGGATCGGGCTTGGCCACAGGCGTCTGAGCATTGTGGATCTCGCCGGCGGCCACCAGCCCATGTCGAACGAGGATGGCACCGTCTGGGTGTTGCTCAACGGTGAAATCTATAACTATCCCGAACTCCGAACCGAGCTTCTCGGCCGAGGTCACAAGTTCGCCACGAAGTCTGACACCGAAGCGATTGTCCACCTTTACGAGGATTACGCTGAAGGCTGCTTCGCAAGACTTCGCGGCATGTTTTCCATCGCCCTCTGGGATTCACGCAACCGTAAGCTCGTCCTTGCCCGGGACCACGTCGGCAAAAAGCCCTTGTTCTATGCGGCTGATCACCAACGGCTCCTTTTTGGCTCGGAGTTGAAAGCGCTCCTGCCGGGAGGCATGCTCTCCCGCGACATCGACGAGCAGGCGCTCTCGGATTACTTTTCCTTCGGTTATATTCCCGCGCCCAAGACGATCTATCGCAGCGTCCGCAAGGTCATGCCGGGCCATTACCTCGTCGCGACGGCGGCGGGGGTTCGAGAAACCCGCTATTGGGATCTCTCCTTTAGCAAAGTGGAGCAGCGCAGCGAATCCGAATGGGGCGAACGCTTGCGCCACGAGTTGTGCGATGCAACGCGCGCGCGGCTGATGAGTGACGTCCCGCTCGGCGCCTTTCTGAGTGGAGGGATTGATTCTTCTTCCGTTGTTGCAATGATGAGCCACCTCATGAAGCGCAGTGTCACAACTTGTAGCATCGGGTTCGAAGAGGAAAAATACGACGAAGCCGAATACGCGCGCCAGGTTTCGAAACTTTTCTCGACGGATCATCATGAACAGACGATACGCCCGAATGCCATCGAGGTCCTGGACAAACTCACCTGGCACTTTGATGAGCCATTTGCAGACTCTTCGGCGATACCCACGTACTATGTTTCGAAGATAGCACGCGGCCAGGTGACCGTCGCTCTAGGCGGTGACGGAGGTGATGAGAGCTTTGCCGGATATCGGCGGTATAAGCTTGATTATTACGAGAATCGTTTCCGGAATTATTTTCCGGCGTCGTTACGAAGCGCTGTCTTTCGTCCGCTCGGCCGTTGGTATCCGCCTCTGGCCTGGGCGCCGCGCGTTTTCCGCGCCAAAGCGACTTTTCAAAGCCTCTCGCGTTCGCCGCTCGACGGCTACTTCAATTCTGTCTCCTACTTTCGCCCCGATGACAAGAAAAGGTTGCTCACGCCGGATTTTCGCCGCCGCCTTGGAGACTACGATTCCATCGAAGTTCTCCGCGGCTATTATGATCGCGTTGACACCGACGATCTCCTGTCCAAGATTCAATATGTTGATATCAAGACCTATCTTACGGACGACATCTTAACCAAAGTTGATCGTGCCAGCATGGCGGTTTCGCTGGAAGTGCGCGCGCCCATGCTGGACTATCGCTTTATGGAATGCGTTGCATCCATACCCAGCAGCCTCAAGCTCAAAAACGGCGAGGGCAAGTATATTTTGAAGAAGGCGCTGGAGCCCATTCTTCCCAGAAATATTCTCTACAGGCCGAAGCAGGGATTTGCCGTCCCCCTGGACGTTTGGTTCAGGCGTGAATTGAAGGATTTGGCCCATCAGTTCATTCTCGAGACGGACGACGGCATCCTGGACAAGCGCTTTCTGAAAACCATCTGGGACCAGCATCAAAAGGGATATTACGATCGATCGGCTTTGCTCTGGGCGACGCTCATGTTTCGTAAGTGGCGCCAGTTGTTCCATGCATGAAGGATTGACATGAGCGGAATCTGCGGAATTTGCGAGCCGGGAAGGGAACTGGATGCCAGACTTCTGGCATCCATGCTCGACGCATTGGCCTTGCCCGGCGAATCCGATAGTGAAGTACATTCCAGTTCTTCGATTATCTTTGGTGTCGCGCGACGTTGGAGCTTCCAGCAAGTGGCCGTCGTCAACGGTGTCTCTGTTGCGGCGGATGCGGATTTGGTTGATTTCGACTTGCCCGCCGAGACCTTGTCCATTCCAGTTCAGGAGGCGAGGTCCATGTCAGTCGCTGAACTGATTGGCCGGCTTTACCTTCGCCAAGGAATGGATCTATTCAAACAATTGCGCGGTAGCTTCTCCTTCTCCCTTTGGGACGAAAAGGAGCAGCGACTTTGCCTCGCGATTGACCGCATCGGCGCTAAGAGCCTTTACTGGCGACGTGAAGGGGAGCGGCTGCTTTTTGCCTCACGCGCCGGCGCCATTCGTATGGTTCAAAATACGCCTCCGGAAGTAAACCCGAAGGCGATTCTTCAATTCGTTCTCTATTCCTCTGTCCCTGCCCCCATGACGAGTGACCTTGGGATGGAGAAGCTTCGTCCAGGAACTTTTTTGATGTTCGAAGGAGGAAGGCTTGTCGAGAAGCAATATTGGGATATCGAGTATCCTGAAAGTACGAATCACAGCGTTTCGCATTGGTCGCGTGAACTTTGTGAAGGGATGCGAGCCGCGGTTCATCGTCACTTGGATGGATGCGAGCAGCCTTCGACGGGCTGTTACCTGAGCGGCGGCACGGATAGCAGCTCCGTGGTTGCATTCGCAAGCGAAAAGCATCGTCCCACTCAGTCCTTTTCAATAGCCTTTGAAGAAACACGGTTCAGCGAGATTGAATTCGCTCGTACAACTGCTAACCTCTTTCAGACGCGGCACCACGAAAAGTTCCTCACCCCCGCCGACGCGACGAATGCGCTGGACAAGATACTGACGTACTACGACGAGCCTTTCGCCAATTCCTCGGCGATCGGCTCTTACTATTGTGCTGTTCTTGCCAAAGAACAGGGTGTCCACACCTTGCTGGCGGGAGACGGGGGCGATGAACTTTTCGGCGGCAATGAACGTTACGCGGCCGACAAGCGCTTTGCGATCTATCATCTTCTCCCCCGCTGGCTGCGTCGCGGTCTCATTGAACCTTGGGTGAACCTGCTACCCGACAACGACAGCAAACTGAGTCTTCCCCGCCGCTATGTTCGCCGGGCAAATATGCCCAATCCTCGCCGATATCTGTCTTACGGATTTTTCCTCAGCATGCCACCGGAAGAAATATTCGAAGACGAATTCCTCCGGCTGGTTGGCCGGACGGATTGGCTGGACGTCGCGGAGGGACATTTTTCGCGGGCCAGAGCCAGCAGCGAGCTGAACCGCATGCTCTATCTTGACGTCAAGATGACTCTGGCCGATAACGATCTCCGCAAAGTTTCCGGTACCGCGGAACTCGCTGGCGTTAGAGTTCGCTATCCGTTGCTCGATGACAGACTCGCGGAACTCTCGGGGCGCATTCCAGCTTCCCTTAAACTTAAAGGATTTCAGAAGCGCTACATCTTCAAGCAGGCGATGAAGGGCATCTTGCCGCCGAACGTACTCTACAAGAAGAAGCATGGTTTCGGAGTTCCCCTGGCGCAATGGCTCCTTCAGGACCCTCGTATGCACGAGCTTATGCAAGATCTGATGCGCGACTCACGCACTCGCCACCGCGGTTATTTCCGGACGGGTTTCTTCGAGCGATTGATGGATTTGCACAAGCAAATTCCCAGCTACTACGGCGAGATCGTCTGGTATTTGCTCGCACTCGAGCTCTGGCACCGCCAACATTTGGAGCGATCCCGAGAGGCCCTTCATGCAACATGAAGCCAAGACTGCCTCCGCCCCTGATCGGACTGGTATTTCTAGGGACGATTCTGCTTCGGTTGTTGCCCTTAAGGAAAAATTGCAAAGGGTGGTCGCGAGCGGTCTTTATCACTCGGGTCTTCTCCGCATGGCGAGACGCATCGAGGGAACTCACCAAGTACTTTCGGTCGCGGGTTCGCGCTTGCCTCGGCTGCGACGGACGCCGGTTTCGAAGTTCGGCGTCCTCTGCTATCACCGTGTGGGCACGGAGGGAGTTCCTTTGTTCTCGCGATTGGAGCCAGCGGTCTTTGAGGCACAGATGTACTACCTCAAGAGGAATTACAGGATTGTCCCGCTGGGTCAGCTTTGGCGCGAGTTGAGGGAAGGGAGTCAGGTCACGCCGACGCTTGCCATTACGTTCGATGACGGTTATCGAGATCTCTACACATACGCTTTCCCGGTGTTGGAGAAGTACAGAATTCGTGCAACCGTTTATCTGATTGGTCGTTGCATGGAAACTGGTGAAGCGCCATGGTATGACAAAATATTTGTCGCGCTCGCCCATGCATGCGCTACGACGATAGAACTGGAAATGGACGGCCTGCGCCAATTTACGCTCTCAACCCCGACGTCGCGGGCCTCGGCCGCTTGGGAAATTGTTTGCTATCTTCGTTCGATACCGGATTTGCAGCGCCAGAAGTGGTGCTCGTTGTTTGAACAGCGGATCAGTCCGCCCGTCGGCCAGTTGGAAGGACGCATGCTCAGTTGGGGCCACGTTCGAGCCATGCAACGTGGCGGCGTCTCTTTCGCTGCGCACACGATGACGCATCCTTCAGTCAGCCGGCTGGATCCCGCGGCCTTCCACGAAGAGTTTGTTGTCACCAAGCGTATTCTCGAAGACGGACTCGATGCACCGGTTGAAGACTTTGCTTATCCTTTCGGCAGACCAGCCGACGTGAGTTCTGAGGCGCGTGATTTCCTGGTGCGCTCGGGCTATCGATCGGCTGTCACCACCATTGAGGGATTCAATTCTCCTGGCGGGGATCCGTATATGCTCAACCGCCTCCAGATTGGCGATGATCAATCGATGGCATGGTTCGCGCTCGGTGTTACCAGATTATTTCTGGAGGCCCCGGCCAACTCGTATTCCAGGTATGAGGCGCCACTCCAAGATCAGCGGAGTGCCAAGATGGCGGCTCGGCGGAGCGATTCTTAGAGGCCCACGATGCGCGACGTCATCTTACTCCTCATCATCCTCGGGTCCGTGCCCATCTCTCTTGTCAGCCCCTACTACGGCGTGCTGATGTGGTATTGGGTTTCCTACTTCAACCCGCATCGCTTCACCTGGGGATTCGCGTACAACATGCCAGTCGCATTTCTCGTTGCTGTCCCCACGCTCATTGGCGCTGTGTTCGCAAAGAAATCCTTGCGGTCTCTCCTTGTGCCGGAATCGTTGCTCTTGATCGGTCTTTGGGCGTGGTACGCCATCAGCTACATTCACGCAAAGGGCGTACCCGCGTTTGCCGGGCACATGGATGTAGCCGATTACCAGATGAACCACATCAGTAAAATTATTTTAATGACGCTTGTTATGATCGTGGTGGTCACCCTGCGGGAAAGGCTCCATGGCGTCATGCTGATCAGCGGTGCGAGCCTCGGCTTGCTCGCTCTGAAGGACACTATTTTTGGGATCCGAACGTCCGGCGAGTCTCGCGTGTTTGGCCCCCCGGATTCCTTCCTCACCGACAACAACGCTTTCGGATTGGCCATGAACGTGACCTTGCCGATCTTGTTTTTCCTGGCCCGAGCCGAGAAGCGCCGGTGGCTCAGGATCGCACTTTATGTTCTTTTCGTTTGCGCCATTGTGACTGTTCTGCTGACCTACTCTCGCGGCGGTTTAGTTGGCCTTGCCGTGGTTCTTGCCGCGATCGCTTTGCGGAGCCGTCACAAGTTCATTGCCGCCCTCATCGGTGCCGCTGCCCTGTGCGTGTTGCTGGTAAGCGCCCCTCCGGCCTGGATGGATCGCATGAGCGAATTCGCGCACGGGAACTTGGATGCCACTGCCAATCAACGCCTCGTGTCCTGGGGAACAGCCTGGAATTTCTCGCACGACTATCCTATCGCCGGCGGAAGTTTTGACGTCTTGCCCGACGAGTTCATCTTTCAACGCTACCAACCCAGGCCCTTGCCCGACGGTCTCCTTGCTTCGGGCCCTCACAGCATTTATTTTCAACTTCTTGCTGACCAGGGATTCGTAGGACTCGGATTGTTTGTGGTCCTCATTGGGAGTTGTTTCTTGAGTCTCCTTCGCGTCCGCAGTACTGCGCGCCGGGTTTCTGAGGCCGCATGGCTTGTGGATTACACACTCATGGTGGAAATTGCCATGATGGGATTCATGACCAGCGGCGCCTTTCTTGGTTTCGTGTATCTCGATTTGATCTACCAGATGATCGGTATAACGGTTGTTTTAAAGATGCTTCTTCGCAAGGAGTTGGACTCCATCGGCGCAGCAAGGACATCCGAAGAGAACGCTACGGCCCCTCTGGAGGAAGTAGCTGTCCTAACATGAGGCACGTGGCGCCAAATTTGAGAGGTAAGACTTCAATGTGGGTGAATCGCATAAGTATTCGTTGGACTTTCCCATTCTGGACGGGGTTGCTTCTGGCGTGCCTGTTTTTTTTGCCAGGCGTGGCCGCCGCTCAGGAATGGACTTGGACCACGATGCAAATCGACTCTGAAGGAACGGATTCCTGGCTGGTCCTGGATCAAGAAGGAAACGTTCATGTCAGCTATCGCCATCCGACGGGAAGCAAACTCAATTATGCCTTTTTACCCGCCGGTGGTTCGCGATGGTTCACAATGACTCTCGACCAGATGCTGGGGGATTTCCTCACGCGGATCACCGTGGATCCTAAGGGAAATCCTTATGTCTGTTACACGCCGGGAATCCTCAAGGTCGCAATTTTTGACGGTCAACGATGGAAAACGCAACAGATTGATCCAGGAAGCGGATTGATTAGCTATTATTGTTCCGTACTTGTCGGCAAGAATGGAGTACCCCAATTGAGCTGGTATGTGGAGGCGGGCTTTATTTTGCGGCACGCCATACTAAAAGACGGCACCTGGATAGCCCAAAACATCGATACGCAAGATGCACCTGGGAAATTCAATTCCATGACGTTGGACAAGTCGGACCAGCCGCAAGTGGCATATATTGGTCTCAATGGAACAAAACTAAAATACGCTCGTTTTGACGGCAAGGGCTGGATTCGTTCGGTCCTGGAAGCCCCCAATTCGGGCATCGAGCGGAGCCGCGGTGATGCCGGGATGGGGAATTCCATCGCCATCGACCCCCAGGGGAATCCCATGATCAGTTATTTCAACACTGAGTCCCTGAAATTCGCACATCTCGTCGATGGCCGATGGAAATTCACGGTGGTCGATAGCTTTCCGCCCCTCGACCAATGGGGCTGGAGGTATTTTCGAAGCACGATCGTGTTGGATCAGAGCGGGAATCCTCATATTGGTTACCAAAGCCCGCTGGGGTTGAAACACGCCTGGTGGGACGGCTCACGCTGGAGCACACAGTTGCTTATGGCGCATGCTGGAACAACTTTCGACGGCGCAATGGGGATAGACTCGAAAGATAATCTCTATTTCTCTTATACAGATCCCGTGGATCATGCTCTAAAGCTCGCGATCGGACATCGGGCACAGGCAAAGCAGACCGCGGAAGCCGGTGCGAACCAAAACCCGAACAATTAGCCCTGGCGCGGCCCACTGACTGCGGCAAACGAATAAGTCCATCATGAACGCCCTATTACTGCAGACTCTATTTTGGACGACCGCTGCCCTAATTGCCTATGTTTTTGTCGGATACCCTCTCTTGCTTGCTCTGCTAGCACGTACTTGCGCTGGCGTGCCGCCGCGCGCATTAGCTGATCTTCCGCCAGTCACCCTGCTTATTTCCGCGTACAACGAAAAAGGTGTGATCGAGGAAAAGCTTAAGAACGCTTTGGCATCGGATTATCCTAGAGAGCTTATCGAGATTATCGTTATATCCGACTGTTCCGATGACGGCACCGACGAAATCGTTCGGCAATTTTCTTCCAGGGGAGTGCGGTTGGTCCGTCAGGAGCCTCGAATGGGCAAGACCGCTGGGCTCAATCTCGGGGTTTCCGAAGCCCGAGGCCAAATCCTTGTTTTCTCCGATGCCAACGCGATGTACCAGCCTGACGCCGTTCGCCGCCTCGTCCGCCATTTTTTCAATTCCAAGGTTGGTTACGTGGTTGGAAATGCCCGGTACTACGAAAAGGGAACGGAATCGTCCTCCGCGCAATCCGAGGGGCTGTACTGGAAGCTCGAAACGTATCTGAAAAAAAAGGAATCCATGTTTGATTCCGTGGTTGGCGGCGACGGCGCCATATACGCCATCCGCCGCGAACTCTACTCGCCGCTCTTGCCCACGGACATCAATGACTTCTTGAATCCGCTGCAGATTATCTCGCGGGGCTACTCCGGCGTGTTCGAACCGGCTGCGGTTTGCTATGAAGAAGCCGCGGAGAATTTCGGCCAGGAATACCGCCGCAAAGTCCGCATCATCAGCAGGAGCTTGAATGCGTTGCGCCGCGTTCCCGAGGTGTTGAATCCTTTGCGCAACACGCGCCATTGGTTCTTGCTGGTCTCACACAAAGTTCTGCGCTGGTTTGCGCCGTTCTTCATGGTGTTCTGTTTTGCGGCCAGCCTCGCACTCTGGCGGGTTCCGTTTTACAAATTTGCCGCCATTTCGCAGGCTGTTTTTTATGCCCTTGCGCTGATCGGTTGGAAGTGGCGCCCCGAGAACAAATTCGGCAAGGTTCTTTCTCTGACATTCTATTTCTGCATGGTCAATCTTGCATCGCTGGTTGGCTGCGTAAAATGCTTCCGCGGTGATCTTTCGGGAAAGTGGGCGCCGCCGAGGCAAAAAGCGCAGAATCAAGCGTAGCAATAAGTCCTTAGGGAAGCCGGCGGGCGTGTTCAAAGCAGCCAGATAGCGGTTGCGAGAGTTTGGGGAGATTTCGTGGAATCGGGAATGAAGACCGAATCGCTGAGTGAAATTACGCCAGGCAGAACTGTGCGCCCGCTACGCGTCCTCCATGTGCTCGATCACTCCTGGCCCGTGCACACCGGCTACAGCATTCGCAGTCTTCATCTCATCGCCGCGCAGTACCGGCTGGGACTCCGTCCGCAGGCCCTCACTGGCCCGCTTCAGGTCGTCGACGATCCGAAGGCCACGGAAACTGTCGTGGAAAATATCACTTACCGCCGGACTCCGTACCGCGGCAAATTCTCCGAGTTGGCCATTTCGAGACGCTGGCCGGGATTGCGTGAAGCTGCCGTTGTCCGGTTGATTCGAAATAGAATTCTCGAGCTTGTGGAGAACGATCCCGTCGATTTGATTCACGCACACTCCCCGGCGCTCTGTGGCCTTGGCGCCCTGCAAGCCGCTCGTTCGAAAGGCATTCCTTTTGTTTATGAATTGCGCGCTTTTTGGGAAGACGCTGCTGTCGATCAGAACAAGACCAGCACGCGTTCTTTGCGCTATCGACTGAGCCAAAAGCTCGAAGACTACGTCGTGCATCGCGCCGATGCGGTCGTGGGCATTTCCCAATCAATTCTCGACGAGCTCAAAAAAAGAAAAACGGATCCCGCGAAACTGTTTCACGTTCCTAATGGAGTCGACGTCGAGAAATTCTCTCCAATTTCCCGTGACGAAGCTCTTGCCGCCAAACTTGGGCTTGGCAGCGAACCCGTTCTGGGTTTCATCGGATCGCTCTATCGCTGGGAAGGCGTTGCGTGGCTGGTGCGCGCTGTCGCGGAGCTTCGCCGCCGCGGAACTGCTTGCAAATTGCTGATCGTGGGCGACGGCGAGGAAATGCCCGCCGTCCGCGAAGCGGTTCGCGAGTTGAACGCGGGAGAGTTCATTCAAGTTTTGGGCAGGGTGCCGCACGACGATATCCAACGCTACTATTCCGTTGTGGATGTGCTCGTATATCCGCGGCACAGCATCCGGCTGACGGAGTTGGTCACGCCGCTGAAACCTCTGGAAGCGATGGCGCTTGGAAAAGCAATCCTCGGAAGCGACGTTGGCGGGATTCGCGAGCTGGTGCAGCCGGAAAAGACGGGCGTCCTGTATCGCGCTGATAGTGTTGAGGATTTCTGCGTGCAGGCCCAAAGGCTGCTGTCGCAAACTAGCTTGCAACGCAAACTAGGCGAGGAAGCCCGGCAATTTATCTTGCGCGAAAAAGACTGGAAAGTTCTCGCGCAGCGCTACATTGACGTTTACGATTTCGCGATTCGCCATCGCTAATGCTCAAATTTCTTCTTGATTGGCTGGCCCGCGCCGATCCCGTTGCGCCTGCCGATGCCATTTTTGTTCTCGCCGGTCAGAAAAGCCGCAAACTTTTCGCAATTCGCCTGCTAGAACAAGGAATTGCGCCGCGCGTTTTGTTCAGCGTCGGCCGGTTTGAGATTCGCCGCTTTCCGGAATTGGGCTTGCCGCAGACCATCGACCTGCTCCAAATAGCGCAGAGCATCCCGCCGCCTCAACGACATTTCTTCGTACTATTCGAGAATCAGCAATTCACCGTGCAGCGCATTCCGGTGAAAACTTTGGGCACGCTCAGCGAAATCGATGCGCTTGCGGATTGGCTCCTCGCGCATCCTGAGATTTCGTCGCTCCTCGTCGTCAGCAGTAGCTCACATTTGCGGCGCTTGCGGATGTGCTGCCGAAGATTGCTGCGGCGAAACGTGAGATGTTCGTTCGTGGCCACACCAGAGGAAAGCGGGAACAACGGCTCGAATCATAAGACCATCTTGCTCGAATGCTTCAAGATCGCTTGCTATCTGGTGCTTCTTCCGTTTTGGGAGTTGGCTCGCCCGTGGCGCTGGAGGATTCGTTTCTCCAGGGACGGTAACTGACCTTAGCTCTCGCTACGACTTGGGAGGAATTTTCGATTGGAGGAAAGTTTGGACTTCCCCGGCAACTGCATCCCAGCTTCGCGAACGCGAGTGCCGCGCAATCTCCGCTCGATTCCATGGTTTGGTAAGCGCCCGTTCCAGTCCCACCGCAATCGACTCGACAGTACGCTCGACCAACATGCCAAGTTCGGGAGAGCTGATAATTTCAGGGATTCCTCCGGCACGCGTGGCCAAGACCGGTGTGCCGCAGGCGAGCGCTTCCGAAACCACGTTGGGCCAGCCTTCGCGCGAACTCATCAGGCAACTTAGATCCGCCGCGCTGAACCATAGATTCAATTCTTCATTCGGCCTGGTACCGAAAAGAAAAATGCGATCTTGCATTTTCTTTTGGCGCACCAATTGTTCGAGAGTGGAGCGGTAGACCCCCTCGCCGAGGATATACAGGCGGAGTTGCGGGAAAGACCGTGCGAGTTCGGCGACGGCGGCGATGAGCAGGTGATGTCCCTTTGATTCGATCAACGAGCCGACAGAAACGAGGAGGAATCCTTCCTCGGGAAGTCCCAATTGTTTGCGTGCTGATTTTGCGTCGCACGGCTGAAAGCGTTCGGTGTCCACGCCGTTGGAAACGACTTGAATCTTTGTTTCGGGAATGCCGAGAGCAATCATTTTATTTCTTAAGTCGATGGAAACGGCGATGACGCCGGCAGCGTGCTTCAGCGTCCACCGCACCATCGGGCGAATCAATCGAAATGATGGATAGAGATTGATGTCCGTGCCGCGCGCGGACACAATTACAGGTAGACCTAATTTTCTGCCGAGGCGGACGGCGGCGAAGCCGTCCGGATAAACGAAGTGCGCATCGATGCAGTGGAACTGATTTTCGCGGTGCAAGCGCGGTGCGAGAGAAAGAGACGCCAGATACATCAACATTCCATGCGCGGGCATGCTGATTCCCGGAATGAGCGGATAGCGCGGATGGTGGATGCGCACGCCTTCGATTATTTCTTCGCGCGGGATTTGGCTGAACTGCCGCCAGCGCTCGACGGGCAGCCAGGACGGAAAGTAGGGAACCGGAGCGATAACTTCCACGGAATTGCCGGGGCGGCGCGCGAGGTGCTTCACGCGTTGGTGGATGAAAATTCCCTGGAGGGGATTGACTTTATTGGGATAGAGAGCTGTAAACGTCAGAACTCGCAAGCGCAATCCATCGAATCGTTTTCGTGCCGCACTGGCGAGACTAGCACACTAGGGCTGAACAATTTGCGCCCATCCCAGCGAATGTTCCCGGTGGAATACTGAGTGTGCTTAAAATTAGCATGACATCAACTGACAAAAGTTTGTGTGTACAATTGAGGAAGCGGTCGCGCCTCAGCTCTCTGGGATGGTGAATGAAAAACGCTCTTACGGTGGACCTTGAGGATTATTTCCACGTCAGCGCCTATGCGGGAAAAGTGCGCCTGGAGGAGTGGGATTCGTATCCAAGTCGTGTTGCGGCGAACACCGATCGATTACTGGCCTTGCTTGCGGAACACAATTGCCTGGCAACTTTTTTTGTTCTCGGCTGGGTAGCAGAGAAGAAGCCAGAAATTGTGGCGCGGGTTGCGGCCGCGGGGCACGAAATCGCGTGCCACAGCCTGCTGCACCGGAAAATCTTCGATTTGACACCGCAAGAGTTTCGCGAAGACACGCACCGCGCAAAAGCCGTGATTGAGCACGCGACTGGAAAAAAAGTGCTGGGCTACCGCGCGCCCAGCTTTTCAGTCACCAAGAAATCCTCCTGGGCGCTGGAGATTTTGGCCGAGGAAGGATTTCAGTACGATTCGAGCGTTTTCCCGGTGGAACATCCTTCTTACGGGATTCCGGATGCGCCGCGGACTCCCTTTTGGGTCAATACGGCGAGCGGACGAATCCTGGAATTTCCCATGCCGACGCTCACGATCGGATCGAGGCGGTCGCCGATCGGCGGCGGAGCTTACCTGCGGTTTTTACCTTACAGCTACACACGCTGGGCGATCCGACACCTGAACCAGCACGAGAATTTCCCGGTTTGCGTCTACATTCACCCTTGGGAGCTGGATCCGGAGCAACCACGGATGGGTGGAAGCTTCTCGGCGCGAGCCCGGCACTACTTCGGCCTGCGAGGGACAGAAGCTAAGCTCGGAAGGCTGCTAAGCGACCTCGAGTTTTGCCCTCTCGGTTCCTTAATCTCAGAGATGGGGCCTGTGGAGGTACAGCATGCCATATAGGGTCCCCCGGCATTTTGATAAGTGTTGATTCTAAAGGGGGATAAAGTCATTTAGAATCAACACTTCTGTAAGTGCTGATCCTAGAGTTAGTTAGAGGCGCAATTCCGCCTTTCTTCTCATAACTGTTGATTCTAAATAACTTAAATTGGGAACAAAAATGGAGAAGACGTAATTTTCTCTAAAATATAAAGATACACGGAACCAGAGGAAAAGTCAAGGTCCTTTTGTTCCGCGCTCTCGAGCAAGATCAGACTAGGACGTAAGGCTCTGTATTTACAGGAGTTGAGGCAACCGCTCCAAGCATCCACTGGGGGCCTGCCGATCAAGTGAAAATGAGTACCGCTTCCGGGAAAAGCATAGTCGTAGCCCTCTTCAGAGCTTCTAGCCTCACGAATGATCTTCCATAAACCATTACTTTACAATACGTTAGAATGTGGAGGGTGAGATGGTACTGGCATGCGGCATGCATACTTCTACCTGGAGTGCGGGTGTCAGTCTGTCCACAGCGAAGGGCAGCCCTCGGCCTCTCTAAGGAACGGTGGAATGCGGATACTGATTACAGGACATAAAGGCTACATCGGGACGGTAATGGCACCCCTTTTGGCGGATGCCGGGCACGAAGTTGTTGGGCTGGACAGCGATCTCTTTGAACAGTGCACGTTTGGGGACGCGCCGCGAGAGTTTCCCTCGATTCGCAAGGACCTGCGCGATGTGGACGCTGCCGACCTGAAGGGCTTTGATGCAGTGATTCACCTGGCAGGGCTTTCCAATGATCCGCTGGGCAATCTAAATCCGAATCTGACGTACGACATCAACCACCATGCCTCGGTGCAGCTGGCGCGGCTTGCCAAAGAAGTTGGGGTCAAGCGTTACTTGTTTTCGTCCTCCTGCAGCACGTACGGTGCGGCAGGCGACAAGATTCTGGATGAAACTGCAGAATTTAATCCGGTTACCCCTTACGGGCGCTCGAAGGTGCTGGTGGAACAGGAAGTGTCACAACTGGCCAGCCCGGAATTCAGCCCAGTGTTTCTGCGCAATGCGACAGCTTATGGCGTTTCGCCGCGGCTGCGATTTGACCTGGTGCTGAACAACCTGACGGCCTGGGCGCTGACGACGGGCCGCGTGTTCATCAAGAGCGACGGCACGCCGTGGCGGCCGATCGTGCATATCGAAGACATCTCGCGCGCCTTTCTGGCAGCGCTCGAAGCGCCGCGCGAGCTGATTCACAATCAGGCGTTCAACGTGGGCCGCAGCGAAGAGAATTACCGGATTCGTGACCTGGCGGAGATCGTGAAGGAAACGGTTCCCGGTTGCGAGATTGAGTTTGCGGCTGATGCGGGTCCCGACAAACGGTGCTACCGCGCGGATTTTTCCCGCATTGCGAAGGTGCTTCCGGCATTTCAGCCAAAGTGGGATGCGCGGCGCGGCGCGCGCGAACTTTACGAAGCGTACAAAAAGGTGGACCTGCGCGTCGAGGACTTTGAAGGCCCGCGCTACAAGCGCATCGATCACATCCAGGGATTGCTGGCATCAGGCCGCTTGAATTCCGACCTGCGCTGGCAAGCCGTGGAATCCGAGCACGTACTGCAAGCGAAGAATTCCTGAAGTGCTCTTGGTGGGCGGCTGGTGAGATTTGATCTTTACGGAGACTAAGCTGGCCGGCGCATTCGTCATCGAACTGGAACGACGCTCGGACGAGCGCGGCTTCTTTGCCCGGACGTTCTGCCAGCAGGAATTCGAGGCGCACGGTCTAAATCCTCAAGTGGTGCAGTGCAACGTTTCCTTCAACAAGAGGAAAGGGACACTGCGAGGAATGCATTACCAGGCAGCGCCGTTCGCGGAAGCCAAGCTGGCGCGGTGCACTTCGGGATCGATTTATGACGTCATCATCGACTTGCGGCCGGCGTCAGCGACGTTCAGGCAGTACTTCGCGGTGGAGCTCTCCGCGGAAAACCGCAGAATGCTGTACATCCCGGAAGATTTCGCGCATGGGTTCCAGACGCTGCAGGATGACACCGAGATTTTCTACCAGATGGCGCAGCGCTATTCGGCGGAACACGCGCGAGGCGTGCGCTGGAACGATCCCGCTTTTGGCATTAAATGGCCTGAAGGCGAGCGAATCATCATCGAGCGCGACCAGAATTATCCCGACTTTGTATCGTGAGAACGGCAAGACAGCCTTGAGCGCGTTAGAACTACAAAACGGTTTCGATCCCTTGGCTGAGGGTCAAGCGATGCTACGTTTGATCGCCGAGCTCTATCCGATTTGCCGCAGCATCACGGGCGACGGATTGCGAGAGACGCTGCGGCTGCTGCAACGGCAGATTCCGCTGGAACTTCGGGAAGTCCCGACGGGCACGCAGGTTTTCGACTGGACGGTGCCAAAGGAATGGAACATCCGCGACGCTTACGTGAAAAACGCGAACGGCGAGCGGGTGATTGATTTTCAGAAGTCGAATCTGCATGTGGTGAATTACAGCGTGCCAGTGAGGCGGCGGATGAGGCTGGCGGAATTGAGGGAACACCTCTTCACGCTGCCCAAGCATCCGGATTGGATCCCTTACCGGACGTCCTACTACAACGAGAGCTGGGGATTTTGCCTGAGCGAAAAACAGCTCACTGGAATGAAGGACGAAGAATACGAAGTCCACATTGATTCGACGCTGGAAGACGGGCATTTGACGTACGGAGAGTATTACCTGCCGGGGGAGACGCGGGACGAAGTGCTGATTTCTTGCCATGCGTGCCATCCCTCGCTCTGCAACGACAATCTTTCGGGCATTGCGCTGGCGGTTTCGATGGCGCGATCGCTGCAGTCTGCCACGCGGCGGTATTCGTACCGGTTTCTTTTCATTCCTGGGACGATCGGTGCGATCACCTGGCTGGCGAGGAACGAGGACAGGGTCGCAAACATCAAGCACGGATTGGTGCTAACCGGCGTTGGTGATGCGGGGGCGCTGCACTACAAAAAAAGCCGGAAGGGTACTGCGGAAATCGACCGAGCCGCAGCGCACGTGTTGAAGCATTCCGGGCAACCGCATGAGATTCTGGAATTCTCGCCTTATGGCTACGACGAGCGGCAGTACTGTTCACCGGGGATTAATCTTTCCGTGGGAAGGTTGTCGAGGACGCCGCACGGTACCTTTCCGGAATATCACACGTCAGCGGACAACCTGGAGTTCGTGCATGCGGATAAACTGGGGGAAGCGCTGGCGGTCAGCCTGGAAATTCTCTCGGTGCTGGAAAACAACGGCACGTTCGTAAATCTGAATCCGAAGTGCGAACCGCAACTGGGGAAGCGCGGGTTGTACCGCACGGTCGGCGGAACGGCGGACGCGGGCGTCAGCGAGATGGCGATGTTGTGGGTGCTGAATCAATCGGATGGGAAGAATTCGTTGCTGGACATCGCGGAGCGTTCGAGCGTGCGTTTTGAGGCCATACGCAAGGCCGCGGAGGCTCTCGAGGAACACAAGTTATTACGGAAAGATTTGAAGGCCGTGCCGCTGGCGGCGCACTGAAGCAGCAGAAAGGAATAAGGCATGAACTCGATCATCATTGATGCACCAATCTCCGAGGAAAAGAAGCGAGAGCTGCTGTATCGCGGACAGTTGCTGGTGTATTCGCCGACGGCGAGCTCGCTGGCGCTGGTGGACTTTGCGAGGAAGATGGTGGAGGCGGCGTTTCATCCGCTCGATCCGGAGACGGCGCAGTTTCACATGCCGGTTGAGAAGTACGCGGCGATTCTTTCGGAATTGAAACCAAAATTCATTCATGCGCCGGAATCGAAAAAGTGCATCCAGGGAATGCTGAGCGACCTGGGATTCAGCCTGGAGAAAACGTATTTTGACGTGCCGCGGATGCGTTCTTCAACGAGCGATGATTTTTTGACATCAGGGATTGCGTACGCCTTCCACCCGCATCGCGACACGTGGTATTCCGCGCCGATGTGCCAGATCAATTGGTGGCTGCCGATTTACCCGATCGTTCCGGAAAATGCGATGGCGTTTCACCCGCGGTATTGGAGCCAGGCGGTGCGCAACGGCTCGGCGGAATACAACTACGCGGAATGGAACCGCACGAGCCGGCAGAACGCCGCGCAGTTCATCAAGCAGGACACACGGAAACAACCGAAGCCGGAAGAGCCGATGGAACTCGACCCGCAAATCCGGGTGATTGCGCCGCCGGGAGGTGTACTGCTTTTTTCTGCCGCGCAAATGCATTCGAGCGTGCCCAACAATTCCGGGAAGACGCGGTTCAGCATCGATTTCCGGACAGTCAATGTGGACGATGTGGCGGCGCGGCGCGGAGCTTCGAACGTGGACTCGGCTTGCACCGGGACCACCATGGGAGATTATCTGCGCGGGACGGACCTGATGCACCTGCCAGAGAAATACTTTGAAATGTATGAAACGCAGCCGCCGATTGCAAAGCCGGCAGAGTTGGAGACAGCGACAAAAGCGTAATGCAAGGTGTTGGAGAACCTACTCAAGCTCGAACAGGAATATTGATGACCGCGACGAAACAAGCCGGCTGCCGATTCTGCGGGACGAAACTCGAACACACATTCGTGGATCTGGGAATGTCGCCCTTGTGCGAGAGCTTTCTTCCAGGTGATCAGTTGAATCAGATGGAAGCGTTTTATCCGCTGCACGCCTATGTTTGCGGGAAGTGCTTTCTGGTGCAACTGGAGGCGTACGTCACGCCGGAGCATATCTTCAGCGACTATGCGTATTTTTCGTCGTATTCGGATTCGTGGCTGGCGCACGCGAAGAAGTACACGGACCGGATGGTGGAGCGCTTTGGGATCGGGGAGAAAAGCTTCGTTGTCGAATTGGCCAGCAATGATGGATATCTGCTGCAGTATTTCGTCGAGAAGAAAGTGCCGGTGTTGGGAATTGAGCCAGCAGCGAATGTTGCGGCAGTGGCGGTGAAGAAGGGCGTGCCGTCGCTGGTTAAATTTTTCGGACGAGAGACGGCGCGCGAGCTTGTTGCACAGGGCAAGCAAGCGGATTTGCTGCTCGGCAACAATGTGCTGGCGCAGGTGCCGGACCTGAATGATTTTGTGGTTGGTATGAAAATCCTGCTGAAGCCGACGGGCGTGATCACCATGGAGTTTCCGCACCTGCAGCGGCTGACGGAAGAAAACCAGTTCGACACGATTTATCACGAGCATTTTTCGTACTTCTCGTTTGTAACCGCGGAAAAGATTTTCGCGGCCCACGGGATCACGCTTTTTGACGTGGAAGAACTGCCGACGCATGGAGGCTCGCTGCGAATTTACGGGCGGCATGCGGAAGATTCATCAAAGCCGGTGACGCTGCGCGCCACGGAATTGCGAGCGCGCGAAGAAGCGGCTGGAACGACGCGGCTGGAAACTTATTCGCGTTTTGCGGAGCAGGTGAAGGAAACGAAACGGAAGCTGCTGGAGTTTTTGATTACCGCGAAACGAAGCGGAAAAAAGATCGCAGGGTACGGGGCGCCGGGAAAGGGAAATACGCTGCTGAATTACTGCGCGATTCGAACGGATTTCCTCGATTACACCGTGGACCGCAATCCCTACAAGCACGGCAGATTCCTGCCGGGGACGCATGTTCCGATTTTTTCTCCGGAGCGCATCCAGGAGACGAAACCGGACTATCTGCTGATCCTTCCGTGGAATTTGAAAGACGAAATCATCAAGCAGAACGCGTTTATTCGCGAATGGGGCGGGAAGTTCGTTGTGCCGATTCCGGAGGTGCAAGTGTATGCGTGATGCATCGTGGAGGAGCCCCGTCAAGTGGAAGAACGCCGTGCGATGCATTGAGATACAGTCTGCCGAATGAGGAATTGCGGTGCGGATAAAGCCAGCATGTCCGGCGTTTTGCCGATTAGGCTAAGAGTGAAGGAGTCTCGGAGATGAAAGTCGTCATATTTTGTGGCGGATTAGGAATGCGGTTGCGAGAATACGCAGACAACGTCCCGAAGCCGATGGTGCCGATTGGATATCGGCCAGTGTTGTGGCACGTAATGAAGTACTACGCGCACTTCGGCCATAAGGATTTTGTGTTGTGCCTGGGCTATCGCGCGGACGCCATCAAGCAATATTTCCTGCATTACGACGAATGCGTGTCCAATGATTTTTCGCTTTCGAAAGGCGGCAAGGATCTGCAACTTTTCAACAGCGACATACACGACTGGAACATCACTTTTGCCGAGACGGGCATGCATTCGAACATCGGTCAACGGCTAAGGGCTGTGGAGAAATACTTGGTTGGCGAAAAGGCATTCCTCGCAAACTATGCCGACGGCTTGACCGACCTGGAGCTGCCGAAGCTGGTGGATTTCGCGGAACACCACGACAAAATTGCGACGTTCGTTTCTGCGAAGCCGAACTTGACCTATCACATGGTTTCCGCCGGGCCCGATGGCGTCGTGAAAGATATTCAGTCGATTCGAGATGCCGAACTGCGGATCAACAGTGGGTACTTTGTGCTCAAGCAGGACATTTTCAAGTACATGCGCGAGGGGGAAGAGCTGGTTCTCGAGCCATTCCGCCGGCTGATTCAGGAAAAGCAGTTGATGGCTTACGAGCATAACGGCTTTTACGCTTCGATGGACACGTTTAAAGACAAACAGCAATTGGACGATTTGTACGCGCGCGGTGATGCGCCCTGGGTGGTTTGGAACTCCAAGGTAGCCCAAGGAGCGGCTCCGGCGGTGGAGCCCGCGAAATCAAAGGCTGGCGAGCCTACCGACTACGTGGCGAGCCGTCGCGATGGTTGATTTGTGCCTAGGCTCCGCGGAGCGTCCCCTGCGCCGGATTCTGTGCCTGGGTTCACACTGCGACGATATTGAGATTGGGTGCGGCGGAACGATTCTGCGCCTGTTGCGGGAGCATCCGGAGGTCGAAATCTACTGGGTCGTGTTCAGCTCGACTCCGGTTCGAAGGAAAGAAGCAGTGCGGGCGGCGAGTTTGTTTTTAGCGGCGGCGAAGATGAAGAAAGTGGTGATTCGCAATTATCGCGACACTCTTTTCCCTTCGCAACAAGCGCAGATCAAGGCCGAATTTGAAAAGCTGAAGAAAACGTTTGCGCCGGATCTGATTCTGACGCACTACCGTCACGATTTGCATCAGGATCATCGAGTGATCTGTGAACTGACCCGGAACACGTTTCGCAGCCACCTGATCCTGGAGTACGAGATTCCCAAGTACGATGGTGACCTGGGCGCACCCAATTTCTTTGTCGGGTTGGACCGCGCCACGTGCGAGCGCAAGGCCAGGCATATTCTCGATGCGTTTGCATCGCAGCGGTCGAAGCAATGGTTCACTGCGGACACTTTCATGGGTTTGCAGCGAATCCGGGGCATTGAAGCAAATAGCTCTGGCGGATTTGCGGAGGGTTTTCATTGCCGGAAACTAGTATGGTGATCCAGGAACAAGAGCAGCGCCCGCCCGTCCCACTACAGGGCGAAGAGATCAGCGCGGGCAGATGGGAATGGACGTCCGAGCTGTGGCATTTTCGCGAACTGCTTTACTTCCTCGCGTGGCGGGACGTCAAGGTGCGTTACAAGCAAGCAGCGTTCGGCGCGGCATGGGCGATCATCCAGCCGCTCTTCACGATGCTCATTTTCACGTTTTTCTTCGGGCGCATGGCCAGCATTCCGAGTGGCGGCATTCCGTATCCCCTTTTCTTTTACACCACGCTGGTATCCTGGACCTATTTTGCAGGAACCCTAGGGCAGGCGGGGAACAGCCTGGTGAGCAACTCGTCGCTGATTACGAAAATCTATTTTCCGCGAATTCTGCTACCCGCTTCTTCGGCGCTCAGCAGCTTGCTTGACTTTGGCGTCGGTTCTTCCTTCCTCGTCGTGATGATACTGTATTACAGGATTATGCCGAGCTGGAAAATCGTGTTTTGGCCGCTAGTTGTTCTTGACATGCTGCTTATCACCCTGGGCATCAGTATGTGGTTTGCGGCGTTAAACGTTCGCTACCGCGACATCAAGCACGTCATTCCCTTCATGGTTCAGCTCGGGTTGTGGGTGACTCCGGTTCTTTACCCGGCAAGTTATCTCTCTCCCCGTTGGCGACCGTTGCTTGCAGTCAATCCGCTTTCTGCTGTAATGGAAGGATTTCGCGCCTGTCTGTTCCCCAATCATCAACTGGACTGGAAATTGATGGCAACTTCGCTGGGCACTTCGGTTCTTTTCATGGTGATCGGAGTTCTTTATTTCCGCAAGGCGGAGCGAACCTTTGCCGACATCATTTGAAGTGGTTTTGGAGAAAGAAAAAAGGCTGATGATAATTCAAGGCGCACACCCGGCAATCGGAAGAGGCAGACGAGAACTGCCTACTGGCAAAATGATAAAGGGAGTCGCATGAGCGATTCGATCCATATCGACCATCTTTCGAAGCAATATCTCCTAGGAAAAATGAGCCAGGAGACGATGCTTCGCGAGCGTCTGACCAGTCTTCTGAAAAACCCGTTTGCCAGGAATTCGGTCACCCCCGAAACTTTATGGGCACTGCGGGATGTTTCTTTCTCCGTCAAAGAGGGCGAAGTCGTCGGCATCATCGGCCGGAACGGCGCCGGCAAGAGCACTTTATTGAAAGTTCTCAGCAAGATTACCTACCCTACTTCGGGACGTGTGGTCGTTCGTGGCCGGGTGGCTTCTTTGCTCGAGGTTGGCACTGGATTTCACGAGGAGTTGACGGGGAGAGAAAATATTTATCTAAACGGTTCCATCCTCGGAATGAAGCGCCGGGAGGTCGAAGAAAAGCTCGATCAGATCATTGAGTTTGCCGGGGTGGAACGCTTCATCGACACCCCTATCAAACGCTATTCCTCGGGTATGCGATTGCGGCTGGGTTTCGCAGTTGCAGCGCACTTGGATCCTGACGTTTTGATCGTCGACGAGGTGTTGGCCGTCGGCGACGCGGGCTTCCAGAAAAAGTGCTTGAGCGTCATGGAAGATTTGCGCAAGGGTGGAAGAACTGTTTTGTTTGTCTCTCACAACATGGCCGCCGTTGAAAATCTCTGTTCACGGGGCATCTGGATTGACAGCGGCAGTGCCCGTCAGGATGGGCCGACCCACGAGGTCATCGCATCGTATTTGGCTTCCTTTGCTGAAACGCAGCAGAACGCTTCCGATCTTAGCGGCATGGAAAGCCGCCACGGGAACGGTGACATTCACTACACTGGCGTTTCTTTTCTAACCTTGGACGGCCAGCCGCAGTTGGTTACTCGAAGCGGCGACAGCATCCGCCTGCGCTTCCACTATCACGCAAAAAAAACGATTCCGCATCCAAGCTTTGGCTTCCGGCTATTGACCGAGATGGGAACGCTGGTGACAGACACCAGTACCTGGCATCACAGCCTGGACATTCCCGAAATCGCACCGGGTGACGGTTATCTCGATTTGGAAATCGATTTCTTGAATCTCTTGCCGGGCAGGTATGACCTTTCACTTTGGATAACTGGTCTTAGTCGGATCGTTTACGATGGCGTCGAACACTGCGCGAAACTTGAAGTCGAGCTCGCCAATATCTACCGTTCGGGGAAGAACATCGACTCGAGGAGCGGGATTGTCTACTTTCCTCAGAGGTGGGTGCTTCCGGGGTTGCATTCTGAGCGGATATCCCGAGCAGGCGAACAGCCGGTGGGCGCCCTCGGCGGAGATGAAAAGTGAGTGCGGGAACTGAAGGCCGTTCATCCAGGAAAGAACCGATGTCTTCTTATCGCCCATCCGACTTTCAAGTGCGGGAACCGAAGCCCCAGGATGAGCCGCTCGTAAGCGTGATCACGCCCGTCTACAACGGCGAAGAGTACCTGGCCGAGTGTATTGAAAGCGTGCTGGCGCAAACCTACCAGAATTGGGACTATACCATCGTCAACAATTGCAGTACGGATCGCACCCTCAAGATCGCGCAGTCGTTTGCTTCTCGCGATAGGCGCATTCGCCTTGTGACGAACGACCGCTTCGCACCCGTCATCGAAAATCACAACATCGCTCTCCGCCAAGTCTCCTCTGCGAGCAAGTACTGCAAAGTCGTATTCGCCGACGATTGGCTCTTTCCGCGATGCGTCGAGGAGATGGTGCGGGTTGCGGAAGCCCATCCTTCGGTAGGAATTGTCGGTGCCTATGGGCTGGACGGAATTCAGGTACTTTGGTCCGGCTTGCCATACCCGGGCGAATACGTGCATGGACGCGAGATCTGCCGGCAAACGCTCCTCGGTGGTCCATATGTGTTTGGCACGCCGGCCTCTCTACTGCTTCGTTCGGAACTGGTTCGTTCGCGAAACTCGTTTTACAACGAGGCAAACCCACATGCTGATTACGAAGCGTGTTTTGAGGTACTCCAGGATTCTGATTTCGGCTTCGTTCACCAGGTTCTGACTTTTTCCCGGCCCCGACCAGGTTCCAACGCCGAGACCGCGCGAGCTCTCGAAAGCTACATCCTGGGAACTCTGAGCGCGATCATTTCGCACGGCCCGGTCTATCTCACGCGGGAAGAATATGATCGCCGCCTGGAGCAACGGACCAAACAGTACTATCGCGTGCTGGCCAAGAGTTTTTTGCGTCTACGCGACAAGAACTTCTGGCAATTCCACCGCGAGCGCCTTGAAAAGGTTGGACATCCGCTGGACCGCATCAGGCTTGCGCGGGCGATTGTGCGTGAATTCCTGACAAGAGTGGTCCACCCGCTGGACGCGCTGGACGGGGTTCGAAACTGGTGGCCGACCGCTCTCTCCCGGTCTGAGAAGAGACAGGGACGGGACTAGCTCAAGAGAGAAATCGATTTCTACCGAATCGCATGAAAGCTAGCATCATCCTTTGCACTTACAATCGCGCGAAGCTGTTGGAGGTAGCCTTGGAGAGCCTTCTTCAGTTGGTCGTCCCGCCTGAATTGGAGTGGGAAGTGCTAATAGTCGATAACAATTCCAGCGACTCCACGAAGGATGTGACCAAGTCGTTCTCGGACAAGTGTCCCCGGCGATTCCGATATATTTTTGAGGGACGGCAAGGCAAGTCGTTCGCCCTGAACAGGGGAATCAAGGAAGCGAAAGGCGAGATTGTTGTCTTCACCGATGACGACGTTACGGTGGACTCGCATTGGCTGAATCGCTTGATGGACACGATCGAAACATTCGGTTGCGCGGGTGTGGGAGGAAGAGTCGTCCCGGTATGGAATATTCCGAAACCAGACTGGCTCGAAATGGACGGTCCGTACCGGCTTATGAACGCTGTTGTCAGCTTCGACCTAGGAGAGCAGCCCTGCCCGATTGAAACCGCGGCCCTCGGCGCTAATTTCGCTTTCAAGAAGGAGATGTTCCAAAAGTATGGTGAATTCAGAGCTGATCTCGGTCCAACGGTGGGAAGTGAGATACGAGGAGAAGACTCGGAGTTTTGCCGCAGACTCATAAAAGCGGGAGAACGGTTGATGTATGTTCCGGGGGCTATCGTTTACCATCCCGTCGAGAAGCACCGAACGGAAAAGGATTACTTCAAAGCTTGGTACGTTGGCCGTGGCCGCGCTTCTGTGCGTGAAGCCGGAATACCATCTAACGCGATTCGGTATTTCGGAGTACCGAGATATCTCTACGCCATGTTATTCAGAAACCTGTTGAAATCGGTATTCTCCGTGAGTTCAAAGATACGCTTCTATCACAAATTGCAAGTCTATGAGAATTGGGGCCAGATTATCGAGTCAAGGAATAGCGCATCCAGTGGCAAGTGAATTTCCACTTTTCACTGTCATATGGGCTGAGCGATGATATTGCCTACTCATCCTATTTCATGAAATTAATCGATTCCAAATTGGCCGCAGTCGGAAGTAAGTCGCGGGCCCGCAGCATGGAGCAATCCTTTCTCGCGGCTGCCCCTCTACTTCCCGATGTCGGCGTCCTTGCCCTTGTCCCGGACCGATGGCATTGGCAATGGCAGCCGCGCCATCAAGTTATGACACGCCTGGCGCGTTACTTTACTGTCGTGTGGATGAATCCCGCCGAGTATTGGCGGGACTCATTTCGGCCAAACAAATTCCTGGCGCCCCGCGAGGAAATGCCAATTCCCGAGCCCGGCTTTGCAATACACACGTCATCCCCGTTTTTACCCGCACTCTTCTCACCGCGGTGGCTGGCCCAGTCATTCCTCCGGAAACGCCTGGAAAATGCCCGCCAAGTCTTGCTCAGTCGAGGTTGCAAGAAGATTGTCTTGTATCTGTGGCGTCCGGATTTTGCCTCAGCTCTTGATCTCATTTCTTTCGATCTCAGCTGTTACCACATCGACGACGAGTACTCTTTTTCTTCGGTAGATATCCCCAACTCGGAAGCGGAATCTTGTTTGATCGCCCGAGCAGACCAGGTGTTCATCCATTCGCCTGCTTTGCTTGAAAAGAAGGGCCAAATTAATCTTCAGACCGCTTTTGCACCGAATGGCGTCGATTTCCTTGCTTATGCCCGACCTGTTCCCGAACCCGCGGATATTGCCGGAATTCCGCATCCCCGCATAGGCTACAGCGGCCGCCTCAAGAAGCAGCTCGATTGGGCCTTGCTTCTCGATCTGGCTACCCGCCATCCCGAATGGTTTTTCGTTTTTGTCGGGGCCGTCAACCCGCATCCTGAAATAGCCGCCTACATCGACCAACTCTCACGCCGTCCCAATGTGCGTTTCCTCGGCAGCAAGACTGCCCAGGAGCTGGCCACTTATCCTCAGCACTTCGATGTTTGCGTGATGCCTTATCTCCGCGATGACTACACCAAGTATATTTATCCGCTCAAACTGCATGAGTACCTAGCGAGCGGGCGACCTGCGGTCGGCACACCCATCGCCTCCTTGGAAGCATTTCGTGATGTGGTGCGGTTGCCTGAAACTCGGGATCAATGGTCCGCGGCCATTGCCGAGTCCCTTGGCCCCGCCGCCAACTCTGGCGAGCAGCGCATGATCCGCCAAGCTCTGGCGAAGAAATATGACTGGGAAATTCTCGCGCGGCGGATCGCGGAAACCATGGCCTCGCGCTTAGGCCCCGAGTATTCCAGCCGGATTACTCGCGAGCCGGCCCGCGAAGTCGATACTTCGCCTGACGCTTCCAGAACCTGATAGGGACGCGGCGGTCGCGCGTTGTTTAGTCAGGAGTTGCCGCCGGAAGTCAAGATGAATCGAAACCTAGTGCCAAGATACATTGTGAAGTACTGACTCACAGCAAATTCGGGAAAGTGAGATAGACAGAACATGGGGTCGAAGAATCCGGAGTATCAGCTTAATTTGCTGGCAGGCGAAGCTGTTGAAGTGCGTTCGCAGGAGGAGGTCCTCGCCACGCTGGATGAGCACGGCAGGCGGAATGCCATGCCGTTCATGCCGGAGATGCTCCAGTACTGCGGAAAACGATTTCGTGTGTACAAAGTGGCGCACAAAACCTGCGACAACATTCAGGCCTGGAACATGCGCACCGTAAAAAATGCCGTGCATCTGACTGGTGTTCGATGCGACGGCCAGGCGCATGGTGGATGCGATGCTGGCTGCCTGATTTTTTGGCATGAAGCCTGGTTGAAGAGAGTTGACTCTGCATTTGTTGCGGACTCTCGAATCGGTGAGTCCGGTTCGGCCGCGCCGAAGACTTCTGTCGCGTTGGCAAGTGGAGCGACACTTCCACTCTTAGAGATACTCCAGCGTGCCAGCGAAAAAGGCAAGGACCCAGCCACCGGAGAAGATATCTATTCCTGCCAAGCCACCGAGCTACGTGAATTTAGCGCGGATCTCCCGTCCTGGAATCTCTGGCAATACGTCCTCGACATTCGCTCCAGAAATCTGAACCGCGGACTCGGCGACTCGAAAGGCGAGAAACTCCTGGAGGCCCTTCTGGGCACGTTCGATGTGTTTCGCGTCTTGCTCGTCGAGGTGTTCAACAAGTTTCAATCCATTCGAAAGGGCGTGCAATATCCACACGTCCAGGCCTTGCCGGCCGCATCTCCCTCCGGCGAGTTGAACTTCCAGCCCGGCGAATTCGTTCGGGTCAAATCCAGGCAGGAAATTTTCGCGACTCTGGACAAGAGGAACCGTAACCGCGGCCTTCTCTTCGACTCCGAAATGCTCAAGTATTGCGGGGGGACCTACCGTGTTTTGAAGCGGGTCAACCAAATCGTGGATGAAAAAACCGGCAAGATGCTGCGTATGAAGTCTTCCTGCATCATCTTGGATGGCTCGGCCTGCGCCGCGGACTATCACAAGCTCTGCCCCAGGGCCATTTACCACTATTGGAGAGAGGGTTGGCTCCGGAGAGTCGAATAACTCGAGAGGCACCCATACGGGGTGGCCTGGCGTTGAGGGCAGAGTGTCTGCCCCCTGTCTGTGAAAGCGTAGAGAACAATGTGCGAGTCTTGGAAAAATACTGCATGATTACACTACTCTGTTTCCCAATCCCCTCCAGTTTCAGAGTTTAATGCCGAGTTAACTTATTCATTTTAAGTGGTTTACCTCATACTTGCTTTTGGTCGCCCAGTTGCACTAGCTCCTGTGTGCATATGATTCTCACATCTATATCAAGACTTCCCGAGACCTCGGGACTCTTGCTCGTCGGCCTAGTGCTGATCCTGACTGGTGTGCTGCTGCGTCGAGTACTTGTGGTACTGCGAGGCACCGTCCCTGCTTCCAGCCAGAGCGTAGACCCGAACGAACAAGCGATAAAGTAGGGTTCCCTACTCACCGCTATTGGGGAAGTGTTTATCGAGCAGTGTTTCAAATCGTTGTTCCCCTCCCCTTGCCTGTCCATTTGTCTCTTGGCAGATTCTCTCAAAGCTTTGGAGTGTGGGCCGTTCCTCATCATGGACTACTTCAAGCGATTGCTACCCTGAGACCGCGTGTTCCTGTGGGAAGCGAACTGCACAATGATACCATTGACGTTCCCAAAGCCATTACATGGGCACCTTGGAGTCCATTAAACTCTTTTTAAATCAATGGTTTGACATACCTCGGTTTGGAAGGCAGAGTGCTCAACGTCTCCAAGTGACTTGCCCGTGGAAGACTGCCTCGAAACCATCAACCAAAGAATGAACAGGAATGACGTTTCCGAGCCCGTGGCAGCGCCTTGGGTGACAAGAGTTGATTATGGGCTTCCCGACAGGCTCAATGGTGCTTTCAAAATCCGAGTTTTTGGTTTCGAAGGAATCTGGCAAAACGGTGCCGCCCCTATTTTTATCGCCACCAACTTACGGTGGTTCGCTTGTTGGAGGCACTTTTATTTTCCGAATTGACTGGCTCATCTGGTTTCCCGCGGAGGAAGTTTCATGCTGATTCGTGCCGGGCATTACTGGTCCTTGACGCTTCGAGCTCTGCTCGGTAGAACATTGGCGTTGAGCCTCCTGCTGCTCGTTGAAATTTCTGGACATGCACAGACCTCCTCCATCGCCTTTGTTCAAACCAACGTCGCCGAACCACATCCCAGCGCAACGACGGTAGCGATCCCCTACACGTCCGCGCAGAGCCTCGGCAACTTGAACATCGTTGTTGTAGGTTGGAACGATTCGACCGCACAGGTGAGTTCCGTGGCGGACTCCATTGGCAACAGCTACTCCGTGGCTGTGGGCCCAACGGTTCAGACCGGCTTGGCGACGCAGACCATCTATTACGCAAAGAATATTCTCTCTGCAGCACCAAACGCTAATGTTGTCACCGTAACTTTCACGACCGCGGCAATATCCCCGGACATTCGTATCGCGGAATATGACGGGCTGGACACGGTGAATCCGCTCGACGTGGTCGCGGCAGCACAGGGGAACAGCGCATTGAGCAGCAGCGGTACGGTTACAACCACAAATGCCAACGATCTGTTGGTTGGCGCGAACCTGGTGCAGACTGTCACGACGGGACCCGGAACCGGATTCACCAACCGGGTTATCACCAGCCCGGACGGCGACATTTTGGAAGATCGAGCTGTTACGACCACGGGAAGTTACAGTGCCACGGCTCCAGATTCTCCGGCTGGTGGCTGGATCATGCAGATGGTGGCTTTTCGCTCCGCCAGTACCAGCGCCGTGCCGACGATCAGCAGCCTGAATCCCATATCCGGGCCTGCGGGCACCTCGGTGACAATTGCTGGGGCAAATTTCGGAGCGACGCAGGGTACGAGCACGGTCACTTTCAATGGCACAGCAGCGACACCAACGGCATGGAGCGCCACGAGCATCACGGCTCCCGTTCCGACGGGTGCGACCACTGGCAATGTCGTCGTCACGGTCGGCGCTCAGCCCAGCAATGGCGTCAACTTTACCGTTGGAATCGTCTCTCCCATCCTCTTTGTGCAAACCAATTCCGCGAGCCCCCAGGCCACGCAAACTCCCGTGACGGTTACATACACCGGCGCGCAGGCAGCGGGCAACCTGAACGTCGTCATCGTCAGTTGGAATGATTCAACCGCGACCATCAGTTCCGTCACGGACTCCATCGGCAATACGTACGCTGTGGCGGCGGCTCCAATTGTGCAAGCCAGTACGGCTTCGCAGGCTATCTATTACGCGAAGAATATCGCTGCGGCTGCGGCGGGCGCGAACACGGTTACGGTGAACTTCAACGTGGCCGCGCGCCATCCTGACATCCGTATCGCCGAATACAGCGGCGTCGACCCGCTGAATGCTCTGGACACTTCAGTGGGCGCGCAGGGCAACACAGCGACCAGCGACAGCGGCCCGGTCACCACGATTAATGCCAACGATATCCTGATTGGCGCGAATGTTGTGCAATCGACCTCCACGGGTCCAGGAACCGGCTACACCAGCCGCGGAATTACCGTTGATGGCGACATTCTCGAAGACCATGTCGTCTCCGCCACGGGCAGCTATAACGCCACGGCCGTTTTGGACAAAGTTCAGTTGTGGATCATGCAGATGGCCGCTTTCCGCGCCGCGGTCAGCGGCGGCAGCTCCGTGCCTAATATCGCGAGCCTAAATCCGACCACGGGCCCGGCAGGCACTCCAGTCACGATTACAGGCTCCAATTTTGGCGCATCGCAAGGGACCAGCACAGTAAGGTTCAACGGAACGACCGCCGCGCCTACAAGTTGGACAGCTACCAGCATTGTGGTCCCAGTTCCTGCAGGCGCGACAACCGGCAGCGTGGTTGTCACCGTCAGCGGCGTGGCCAGCAATGGCGTGACCTTTACTGTTCTTCCCACCCCCACGATTTCCAGCTTGAATCCGACTTCGGGACCGGCCGGTGCGTCCGTGACGATCACCGGTACAAATTTCGGCGCCAGTCAGGGAACGAGCACCGTTACTTTCAACGGGACCTCGGCATCTCCAACGAGCTGGTCGGCGACCAGCATCGCCGTTCCCGTGCCCGCGGGCGCAACGACCGGCAACGTAGTTGTCACTGTCAGTGGCGTCGCCAGCAACGGCATTAGCTTCACCGTTCTTCCGACTCCAACCATCACTCTCGTCAATCCAACTTCCGGTCCGATTGCTACTCCCGTAACCGTCACTGGAACCAATTTCGGCGCCAGCCAGGGTACGAGCACAATCACGTTTAACGGAATCGCCGCCACACCGACTAGTTGGAGCGCGACGAGCATTGCCGCTCCTGTGCCAAACGGCGCAACGACGGGCAACGTGGTCGTCACCGTCAACGGCGTCGCCAGCAACGGCGTAGCCTTCACGGTCACCTCGACCGCTCCAAGCATCACTAACCTGAATCCTGTTTCCGGTCAGGTCGGAACTCCAGTCACAATCACGGGTGTGAACTTCGGTGCGAGTCAGGGCACCAGCACCGTCACCTTTAATGGAACAGCGGGAATTCCGACCGCATGGAGCGCGACAAGCATCACCGTCCCAGTGCCCACGGGTGCCACGACCGGCAACGTGGTGGTCACGGTCGGCGGGCAACCCAGCAACGGCATCAGCTTTACTGTAACGATTCCTCCACCGAGCATCACCAGCCTCAATCCCACTTCAGGCGTGGTTGGTACATCGGTGATCGTCGTGGGAGCAAACTTCGGCGCGAGCCAGGGCACCAGCACCGTCACCTTTAATGGAACAGCGGGAATTCCGACTGCATGGAGCGCGGCAAGCATCACCGTTCCAGTGCCCACGGGCGCCACAGCCGGCAACGTCGTCGTCACCGTCGGCGGTCAGGTTAGCAATGGCATCAGCTTCTCGGTCACTCCAAATATCACGAGCCTCAACCCGAATTCCGGCGTCGTCGGCACTTCCGTTTCGATTACAGGTACAAGCTTCGGAGCGACTCAGGGTACCAGCACGGTCACATTTAATGGAACAACCGGAACGCCGACGGCGTGGACGGCTACCAGCATCACCGTCCCTGTGCCGACCGGCGCCACCACGGGCAACGTCGTAGTTACCGTTGGCGGTGTCGCAAGCAATGGCTCGAACTTTACTGTCGTCGTGCCGCCGAGCATTACGAGTTTGAATCCGGCGTCAGGATCTGTTGGTACTCCGGTCACAATCACGGGCGCAAATTTTGGCGCCACGCAAGGGACAAGCACCGTTACATTCAATGGCATCGCCGCAACGCCCACAAGCTGGAATGCAACAACCATCCTCGTGCCGGTTCCTGCGGGTACCACGACGGGCAACGTGGTTGTGACGGTCGGCGGCCAGGCCAGCAATGGTTCGAATTTTACGGTGACTCTGACAACGGGTGCGATCGTCCTTGTCCAGCACCGCAGCAAGGATGCTGGCATCACTGCCTCTTCGACTCTGGCATTTAATTCCAACAATACCGCGGGGAACTGGATCGCTGTAATCATTCGTGCAGGCAAGGCGGGACAAGTCTTGACCGTCTCGGACACGCGGGGAAATGCGTACCACACTGCGATTCAATATAATGTTACGACGGACACTCCCAACGGTGACACGCTCGGGATTTTCTACGCCGAGAACATCGCTGGTGGCGCCAACACCGTTACGGTAGCCGAGAGCATTTCCAACAATACGCTGCGCTTCGCCATTCTCGAATACTCGGGGGTCGCCCTCTCCAATTCCTTGGACGTGGTTGCTACCGCGCAGGGCACCAGCGCCACTGCCAATACTGGCAATGCGCTTATGACCGCCAACGGTGACCTGCTCATCGGCGCGATTCTGACGGGGAATCCCGCAACCTACACCGCGGCAACCGGATACAAGATTGAAGAGACCGTTCCCGCGGCTCCGAACACCAAACTAGCCGAAGAAGACCAGATTCAAGCCACCGCCGGAACCGTTTCTGCAGGAGTCACGTTTAGCGCATCGGATAGCTGGGGCGCGGGACTTGCCGCATTCAAGGCTGCCAGTGGCGGCGGTACAACGGGCCCATCGATCACCAGTTTGAATCCGACTTCAGGCGTCGTCGGCACATCAGTAACGATCACCGGCACAAACTTTGGCGCTTCTCAAGGCACCAGCACCGTTACTTTCAATGGCACAGCAGCAACTCCCACGAGCTGGAGCGCGACCAGCATCGCCGTTCCCGTGCCGACGGGCGCGATCACCGGCAATGTCGTTGTCACTGTCGGCGGCACCGCCAGCAATGGTGTGACCTTCACCGTCACTGTTCCTCCGCCGAGCATCACCAACCTTAATCCCACGTCAGGACTTGTAGGCGCCTCGGTCATCATCACAGGCACAAATTTCGGCGCTTCTCAGGGCACCAGCACGGTAAAATTCAACGGGACCACTGCCACCCCAACTGCCTGGAGTGCGACCAGCATTACTGCGCCTGTTCCCACAGGAGCGACCACCGGCAACGTTGTGGTTACTGTCGGCGGCGTTGCGAGCAACGGAATAAGCTTTACAGTTCTCGTTCCACCGAGCATTACTAGCCTGACTCCGAACTCCGGAATAGTGGGCACGTCAATAATAGTTGCCGGGGCGAACTTCGGCGCGTCACAAGGAACCAGCACGGTTACATTCAATGGCACCGCGGCACCACCCACGAGTTGGAGCGCCACGAGCATCGCGGTACCGGTGCCTGCCGGAGCGACAACCGGGAACGTTGTCGTCACTGTCGGCGGTCTCGCGAGCAATGGCCTGAATTTCACCGTCGTTATTCCACCGAGTATCACCAGCTTGACGCCAAATTCCGGAACGGTCGGTGCGTCCGTAGTGATCGCCGGAGCAAACTTCGGCGCGAGCCAAGGAAGCAGCACCGTCACTTTCAATGGCATCACGGCAACTCCTACAAGCTGGAGTGCGACGAGCATTGCCGCACCGGTTCCGAACGGCGCGACCACCGGCAACGTCGTCGTGACAGTCAGCGGCGTGGCCAGTAACGGCGTTTCATTTACGGTAACTTCACCCGGTCCGAGCCTGACCTCCCTCGGCTTGACTCAGGGTCCCGTGGGTGCCGTTGTAACCATCGTCGGCACGAACTTCGGCGCGACTCAGGGCACAAGCACGGTCACGTTTAATGGCACGGTAGGAACTGCTAACACTTGGAGCGATACGAGCATTGACGTGCCCGTTCCCGTTGGCGCAACAACAGGAAACGTCGTGGTTAGCGTCGGCGGAATCGCCAGCAACGGCTTGCCCTTCACGGTTACGCCGCCCCCGAACATCACCAGCCTTAATCCGGTATCAGGGCCAATCGGAGCCGTCGTCACCATCAACGGCACAAACTTTGGCCCCACGGTCGGCACCAGAGTGAGTGGCGTGACCTTCAACGGCGTCTCTGCGAGAACCACCAGTTGGAGCGATACGCAGATCATCCTTCCTGTGCCCGCAGGGGCGACGACTGGAAATGTCGTTGTGTCCATCAGCGGTGTCGCCAGTAACGGTGTTCTCTTCACCGTCACGGCCCCACCGGCTATTACCACGGTGAACCCAACTGGCGGTCCTGCCGGCACTTCCGTCACCATCAGCGGCAGTAACTTTGGGTCGAGTCAGGGCACCAGCACGGTCACCTTTAACGGTATAGCCGCAACTCCCACGATTTGGAACGACACGAACATCTCTGCACCAGTGCCGGCAGGAGCATCAACCGGGAACGTCGTCGTGACGGTGGGAGGTTTGGCAAGTAACGGCGTGAATTTCACGGTCACCTCGTCGGGGGCTCCAATTGGCTTCATACAGAGCAACTTTGCCGTACCACACCCAAGCGCCACGACCATTACAATTCCGTTCTCCGCTCCGCAGAACGCTGGTGACTTAAACGTAGTGGCTGTGGGCTGGAACGACTCAGCAGCCCAAATTAGCTCGGTAACGGATTCCGCTGGGAATGCTTACACCCTCGCGGTCGGACCGACCGTGCAAGTCGGTATCGCGACGCAGTCCATCTACTATGCCAAGAACATTGCTTCCGCTGTGGCAAATGCCAACGTGGTCTCGGTCACCTTCAATACTGCTGCGAATGCCCCTGACATTCGTATCGCTGAATACAGCAACGTCGATCCCGTTAATGCCTTGGATGCGTCTGCGGCGGCGCAAGGAAGCAGCGTGCTGTCCAGCAGCGGAGCCGTCACAACCACTAGCGCCAACGATCTCATTGTCGGCGTAAATCTGGTGCAGACCACCACGACAGGGCCTGGTGTTGGCTTCACAAGTCGCGTAATCACCAGCCCGGACGGCGACATTTTGGAGGACCGCGCGGCGGCCTCGGCGGGGAGCTACGTTGCCACCGCGCCTGATTCCCCAGCCGGCTCTTGGATCATGCAAGCGGTCGCCTTCCGAGCCGCGGGCAGCGCGCCCCCTCCACCCATATCGGTAAGCGTGGCACCGCCAACGGCCAGTGTTACCAGCGGCGGTGCAAGTCAGGGCTTCACGGCAACGCTGCAAAATGACACCCAGAACAAGGGCGTAACATGGTCTCTCTCGGGCGCTGGTTGCACTGGAACTGCTTGCGGCATGCTTTCCGCCGTTACCGCGACGACTGTCAGCTACTCGGCGCCTGCGACCTTGCCAAGTCCTCCGACCGTTACGCTCAAAGCCACTTCAGTGGCTGATAACACGAAGTCTGCCACCTCCACTATCACCGTTACCCAAGGCACCTTGAGTGTGGCGGTTGCGCCGGCACGTGCCGCCGTAACGTTCTCCCAATCCCAGCAGTTCACAGCGACGGTCTTTAACGATTCTCAAAACCTTGGCGTCAACTGGATGGTTGACGGCAATAATGGCGGCAACAGCACCACTGGAACCGTCTCCACCTCCGGGTTGTTCACCCCCGGAACTCAAGCAGGACAGCACACTGTCACTGCAGCGAGTGTCTCAAACGCATCTGTGAACGCCTCCGTGACGATCGCCGTTACGGATCTCTCTGGTATCTTGACTTATCACTACGATAATGCGCGGACCGGCCAGACCTTGAAAGAGTACGCCCTGTTACCCTCGACCCTGAGCTCATCGACGTTCGGGCGGCTGTTCTCCTGCCCAGTGGATGGCTACGTCTACGCTCAACCGCTGTATGTAGCCAATCTGACCGTGGCCTCGACGACACGCAATGTGGTGTTCCTGGCCACCGAGCATGACAGCGTTTACGCTTTTGACGCCGATTCTCCTTCTTGTACTCAACTTTGGAAGACCTCTTTCCTCAAGTCCGGCGTCACCACCATGTCTTGGCAAGATACGTCCGCGGGGACTTCTAGTGCTGCCACTGACGACGTATTTCCCGAGATCGGCATTACTTCCACGCCCGTAATTGATTTGGCGACCAATACGATCTATCTTGTGGCCAAGACCAAGGAGACAGTGGGTTCAGGCTGTTCTACGGGTTCGCCATGCTACATTAGCCGGCTACATGCCCTGGATCTTCTGACGGGGTTGGATAAATTTGGTGGCCCCGTCGTTATCTCCGCTCCCAACTTTGTCTCACTTCGCCATTTCAACCGGCCGGGGCTATTGTTCGTCAACGGCACCATTTACATTGCCTTTGGCTCTCACGGTGACATTTCCCCTTGGTTTGGCTGGTTGTTCGGGTATGATCCAACCACACTGGCGCGGAAGTTTGTCTTCTCTACCTCGGATCCCACCAATGGAAACAATGGTGCCTCGATTTGGGATGGTGGCGCAGGTCCTGCGGCGGATGCCAGTGGAAATCTCTACGCCTCAACTGGCAACGGTGCTTACGACGGAACCAAGAACTTCTCCGAATCCACCCTGAAGATTAGTCCCACAGGGTTATTGCTTGATTGGTTCACTCCTTTCAATCGTTCCACTTTGGATGCTAACGACGTCGACTTGGGCTCTGCAGGTGTCGTCATTCTTCCGGACTCTGTCGGATCTGCCGCGCATCCTCATCTTGCGCTCGCGACAGGCAAGATCGCGGTCCTTTTCCTTTTGGATCAAACTAATATGGGCAGATTCAATTCCGGGAGTAACCTGGACGTTCAAGAAGTAATCCCTGTCCCACCGCCCAATACCACCCAGTTGGACGGCGGCAATTATGGCGTGCCCGCTTACTGGAACGGAAACATATATACCACGGGGCAAAACTATCCTCTTAGCCAGTTCAAAATAGCGAACGGCAATATCTCGGCTCCGCAGTTCGCCGTCTCGACCAACACGTATCCTGCCCGTGGCGCAATTCCAGCCGTCTCTGCCAGCGGCACTACTAATGGTATTGTCTGGGTCCTTGATCTCTCCGGCTGGCCTACTGGTGGCAACGCTGTCTTGAATGCATACGACGCTTCCAACGTATCTAACCTGCTCTTCAGCAGTCCGACCACCGGCTCTGGTGTCGCGGGTCCCGCTGTTAAATTCACCGTGCCCACGGTTGCCAACGGGAAAGTCTACGTGGGAGGCCAGGGCGTGATTACGGTATTCGGACTGCTCCCATAGATGAGGCGAGCCATCCTGAGCCCATCTCTTCGGGGAACGGTGCGCTGGCCGTTTTACGTCCTCAACGCGTGCCGGCTGCTCCCATCACGCCGCAGCTTGATGAGCGCTCCCGTTTCCACGTTCAGGCCGAAGGTCCAATTACACTTCATTTTCACTCGCTCACCTGGAGAACGAGGATCCAATCTGTTGTGCCACCCGAGTTTTTCCCGGGTGTCCGAAAGCTCTTCGTTCCCTTCTTAAGGAGGGAACTTGCTGCCTCTTTGTAGCTTCCAGACGTTGGGTCGAACCAGCGCTCACGCACATTACCACGGAGCTGGGTCATATCCACGGTCACGCTGGACGATCCTTTCACTGTTGGGGGAACGTAGGCGAGCAGCACTTTTCCGTCGGCTGTCGCTGCTGCCGTGACGTAGTCGAGTCGTCCGTACGTGCCGCCTCCTTCGGTCACGAGATTCTTCATCCCGGCCTGGCCAGAAGGAACCAGGCTGTACCATGGCACCGAATCCAGCAGTTGTCCGAGGCGCATCATGTCCAGCGATCCGTTGGAGTTCAACGCCTCTTGCCACCGACTATGGCCGAAGGCGAGACTTGACCACCACCTGGTCGTAGCAAACTCCCAGATGTCGCGATTGCCGAAAAAACCGCCGGCTGTCGCCCCGCCCAGGAACGCCCAGTATTCGTACATACGAACAGAAGCCGCATCCCCGGGTATCCAGTTTTCGTTTTCGTAGCCTGTTTCCTTTAGGTAGGCTGGGCGCGACGGCGAATCATTGTAAGCCTTGCGCGCTTCGCCATAAGTGCTGCCGGTGTGCCCCGATATGCCCCATGTATAGACCGCGTTAATGTCCATTGCGGACGCGAACGCCTTTTCGTCGGTCGATATGCACGGGGCGTTCCAGTCGCCCGCCCATAACTGATTGGCGCCGGCCGCCTTCACGCCTTCCATGAATCTGTGTAGTCGCGTTTCTCCTTCCGAGCCCGTGGGCGGTAGATAATCTCCCCCGATGACCCAGAGTATGTTCTTCCGATCCTTGTATCGTTTTCCGATGTACAAGCCGAATTTGTAACAAACGGCTTGCGTATTGACACTGCTATTTAGCGTGGCCCACCATCCTTCGTCTCTTCCCTCGTAGCCGAGATATATCGCCGCAAGACTGACGAGCATCCCTTTCGAGGCGGCCAAATCGATGATGGAATCCGCGAACGCAAAGTAGGCTTCGTTGGGTGTGGAAAAGTTGCCAGGTGTGGAGAACGGTTCATCGCCCCTCCTGTTGGCAGGAGCTTTGACCGCGAATTTGTGTTCGAGCAGATTGACGTTAACGGTGTTGAAGCCTTTGGCCTGCCTATCTGAGAGGTAAGCTGCGGCTTCCTCATAAGTGAGATTGGTAATGAGCGATTGTGCAGAGTCGCCTTGAATTCGAAATGGCTTGTTGTTTTGGTCAATCAGATATCTGCCATTCACCGATACCTTAAGCGGATAAGCGAAAGCTCCCGCCGTGGCCGCTGCGTGTGGTGAAGACCCAACCCAAATGGGGGCCGCTTTTATCGGATTCTCTGCCGGACTGAGAGAAGCCCTGTTCGGCAGATTTTTCGAGCAGGCTAAAGTCAGAAAGAAAAGGGCATACGCTGTCAGATATTTCAGTTTCATCGATGGGCGCCTACCCCTCATTTCCCCGCGTCTGAGGAATTTTCATTGCTCTTGAACACCGTGGATTGCAGCTGTTTCAGGAGAATTTTCACTCTATCGCAGTCCGCTCTGTTGGTCTAATACGTCATGCTAATTCTTCGGGCGCGAACAGTCACGAACTATGCACGGCTCAGACTCTTTTCCCGTCGAGTATACCCCTTCCAGCTTTTCGAAGAGCTGGAGCGCTGTGGGAGAACGACGGATTAACTTTTCGTCGATATCTTTTGCAGCACTTAGGTCCAAACTTTCCCTCGCGGAGCCGCAAGAGGACTAACATCCGGGATGATGCTGCCTAGCGACCCCATCACTGTGGAGTCCGTGAGCCCTCGCAAGACAGACCTTTGGGCACAAATGCTAGAGGTGTCTTCTTCATTGCGCCGGACTGATATCGCGATTTTTGCCCTGCTCTTGACTTTCGGTGCATTCCACTTTTTCTCAACGGAACGGACCGTCGATTTCACGCAGGATGACGTGTTCTATGCCGATGCTGCGCGCTCCCTCATCCAGTCCCATTATTACGGCATCAACGGCCGGCCCGAGGCCAACCAGCCCCCGGGTTTGTCGGCCCTCCTCGCTCTCTTGTGTCTCGCAGGAAGTTGTACTCACATCACCTTCCTGCGCGCCATGGTTGTCTTCGAAACCGTTGGTTTTCTGTGCTCCTATGAATTACTGCGGCGCCAAGCGCCACGCATTGTCGCCGCCTCAATCTGCTTCCTGCTGATTTCCTCCCGAACTTGTTTCTGGCTTGCTACCCAATGGGTATTCCCGTCTTTTCCTTATCTTCTTACCTCCATCCTTGTCTTGCTGTTCACCAGAAAATTTGAGGACTCGACCCGGCTTCCTTATCGCATTGGTTGGGGCGTGCTGCTGACGGTGTTGATTGCCATTTCTTTGATGCTGATGTCGGCTGCAATGGCATTCTTGTTCGCCATATTGATAACTACCTTGATCCTTTTTGCCCGGAATCGTCCCCTCGCATTTTCTCGTATGCGCAGCTACATTGCCGTTTTTCTCATTGGGGCCGCGGTGCAGGGAGCATGGATCCTCCGCAAGCCTACGCCTTTCGAATGGCCTCTACCTGGTTACCCGCACTCCTATTTCTCCCAGCTGACAGTCAAGAGCGGTAATAACCCCGAATTGGGGTTGGCCTCGATGAGCGACATCCCTGCAAGAGTGTTGAGGAACGCTGCGGATGACTCCATCCTGCTCAGCGAAATGCTCTTGAAGCGTTGGATCGACGTGGCCTGGATGTCCGTCTTAGTCGCCGGCCCGATTGTTCTGATCATTTTAGGCTGGGGCTCATCTGTCTGGCCGTCGGGCGGCGGCATCCAGGAATGGTATTTCGCAGGGTATGAATTCATCTATGTACTCTGGCCCTGGAGGGTAGAACCCAGGTTTTTTTTACCCATTGCTCCCTTGGCGTGCCTGTACCTGTGGCGTGGGGGGAAGATGCTTCTCTTCCTTGCGAGGAACAAACCTCGGTTGCTCGCGATCGTTTGGTACCCGCTGGCCGTGATTCTGACGCTCAGTGCGGGGCTCTGGATGCTTGGTGCCTGGAGGATAGCTTGGCACATGACCCACGCCGGTTTGCAAGACGAGGCCTCTTTCGCCTTCTGGCTCCTCTCTTCAATTGTGGCCATTTGGATGCTCTGGGCGGAAGACTCCTGGCGGTTGTGGCTTTCCAACCTCTCGCGCTGGCTGCGCGCGCCGCTTGGGAATTTGCCATTGAGCCCCTGCATATTTCGCAGCTTCTTGGAATGGTCGCAGTGCTCTACCTCTTGATCGTCGGAATGAGGATGCAACTCCAAATCGGGCATGCCAACCGCGAGCGCGACATGGCCACCATTCAATTGCCCGGAGATGTCCAAGCGGGCGTTTGGCTAAATTCGCATACTGCGGAAAATGCCGTAATCATGGCCATGCACGTTCCTATCGTTTACCACTACTCCCAAAGAAATACAGTTTGGTTTCCACCCAGTAGGAATCCTCAGATGCTGATGGATGGCATCCTGAGATATAAAATCAATTTTGTCATCGTCGTAGCAAGAAATAACAGCTACTACCTCCCCCCGGATGAGGAAAGCTTCGATTCTTTGCACAAATCCTATCCCGACAAATTGCGGCTTGTGCACCAGACTCCGCAGTTCAAGATTTTTCAGGTAATTGCGAGCACCGCTCAGGTCCCGTGAGATGTAGTAGGTACTTGAGCACTAAGCTTCGTAAACCCAGACACCTGTCATCCCAGCCTAGAATTCTGCGGCATCCCCCACAGAAAAATATGTGCAGTCCGGGTGGTGGAAAACCAGCGCGCTCACGCTCGCTTCCGGATCCATCATGAATCCTTCTGTAAGTTGCACGCCGATCTCTTCCGGCCTCAATAGCTCCCAGAGCCCTGCCTGATCCTCGAGATTCGGGCATGCCGGATAACCGAAGCTGTAGCGTTTCCCGCGGTAGCGCGAAGTGAATCGCTGCGCCATGGTCATTTCCGGCGGATCTGGGAATCCCGAATCTTCCCGGATGCGCCGGTGCAGCCATTCCGCGCACGCTTCCGCCGTTTCAATCGCCAGCGCCTGCAAACCGTGCGACTTAAAGTAGTAGCCTTCGTTCTTTGCTTTTTCCGCGCGGTCGCGAATGCCTTCGCCCGCCGTCACCACAAACAACGCCAGGTGGTCACGTTGGCCCTTTTTCGTCGGCAATACGTAATCCGCCAGGCACAGAAAATCACCCTGCCGTTGCCTCCCAAATCTAAACGTGTGCACTGGCGCCACCGCGCCCGGTGCAAAGAGGTGCAGCGAATCGCCCGCCGCTTCGGCTTCGAAAAATTGCCACACCGCGCGAATCTTCATGAACTCCGCGGCTTCCTGCTTCACTTCTTCCATGCTCTCGAATAGTTCGACCGCCTTCGGATCGCGTTCCGCCAGGCGTTTCTCGAAGTCTCCACGGAAACCCATGTGCCGTCCGAAAAGCATGAACGGGTTGATGTAGCCCCACACTTCCCGCAAATCCGGCACCAGCCGTACTTTGCGATCCAGGGATTGCACCATAGGAATGGGAAGGTCGACCCGCACCCGCGGTGACCTCGTCACCGCCGGGATCTCCTGCACCGTCACGACTGTGGATACGCTCGCGCCATTCCCGCTTGCCGTGTGATTCCGCAGCACGCCCTCGCGCGTTGCGGGATCCATCAATTCGTTCATCAAGCGTAGCCCAGTCATCGCGTCTTTCGCGTAACACACCGCTTTTCCGTAGCTTGGCGCGATTTTCGTCTGCGTAAACTTTGCCGATAGCGCTGCGCCACCCACCAGCATCGGTACCTCGATCCCCGCATCCTTTAAGTCGTTCGCGGTAATCACCATCTGCTGCGCGCTCTTCACCAGCAACCCGGACAATCCAATCGCATCCGGTTTGTGCTCCTGGTAAGCTCTGATTAACTCTTCCGGCGGCACTTTGATCCCCAGATTCACCACGTCGTAGCCGTTGTTTTTCAAAATAATTTCGACCAGGTTTTTCCCGATGTCGTGGACGTCGCCCTTCACCGTTGCCAGTACCACTTTTCCGCGCTTAGCGGTATCCGCCTTTTCCATGAACTGCTCGAGATGGCTCACAGCTGCCTTCATCGCTTCGGCAGACTGCAGCACCTCCGCCACGATCAATTCATTTGCATTAAAGAGCCGCCCCACTTCGGCCATGCCGGCCATCAGCGGACCGTTCACAATATCCAGCGGCGGAGTGCCTTCTCCGCGTTTCCTCTCCAGATCGGCGATCAGGCCGTCCCGCGTCCCTTCGATGATGTAGTTCGCCAGCCGCTCGTCCAGCGGCAAGTCCGCCGCGCGGGCTTTTTCCTTTTTCTTTGCCGTCCGGAAATGTTCCGCAATCGCCGCGATGTAGTGCTGGTTGACAGCCGCGCGCTGTTCCTTGCTCTGCTTGCGCCAGTCAGCGGGCACGTCCCGCAACAACGCGGCATTCGAATGATCGGCGGGCACATCCTTCGGCGGATGCGAGAACAAGAGATTTTCCGCCAATTCCCGCTCGTGTGGAGGAATCGACGCAAACCGTTCCAACTTCTCCGTATTGACGATCGCGAGGTCCAGCCCCGCCTTCGTGCAGTAATACAGGAAAACCGAATTCACCACTTCGCGCGCGCCCGGCGGCAGCCCGAAGGACACATTGGAAATCCCCAGGATCGTTCGAACGTCCGGCAGCGCCTGCTTGATCAGCCGGATGCCTTCCATCGTCTCGACCGCTCCGCCGATATAGTTTTCATCGCCCGTCGCGCAAGGGAAAACCAGCGGGTCGAAAATGACATCCTCCGGCCCCAGCCCGTATTTTTCCGTTAGCAACTGGTACGAACGCTGCGCAATCGCCAGCTTCCGCTCGCGAGTGAATGCCTGCGCCTGCAGCTTGTCCTCATCAATGCAGCCCACTACCACCGCTGCACCAAACTCATGCGCAATCGGCACTACGCGCTCGAATTTTTCCTCGCCATCTTCCAGGTTGATCGAATTGAGAATCGCCTTGCCCTGGCAATACGTCAGCGCCAGTTCGATCGCCGTCGGATCGGTAGTATCGATCATCACCGGCGCTTTTACTTTTCGAATCAGTTTTTCGTAGAACAGCGGAATATCTTTCTTCTCGTCGCGTTCCGTGCTCTGCAGGCAAACGTCCACGATATGCGCGCCGCCGCGTACCTGCCGCCTTGCAATCTCGCTGGCCTCTTCCCATTTTTCTTCCGCGACCAGGTTTTTGAACAAGCGTGACCCAATCACGTTTGTTCGCTCTCCCACCAGCAGCGGCCGCGTACTGTCTTCCGCCTCAATCGTCTCAATTCCTGAATAAACCGCCCGGTGTCCTTCGGCGGGCCGTTGTCGCGGCTTCTTGCCCTCCACCATTTGCGCAATCGCACGAATGTGCTGTTCCGTGGTTCCGCAGCAACCACCCACGAAATTCAGCCACCCGTGGTCCGCAAATTTTTCCAGTTGCGCCGCCAGCGTTGTCGGCGTTTCCAGATATTTGCCTTCTTCATCCGGCAATCCCGCGTTCGGGTAGCAAGAGACAAATTCGCCTGTCAGCTGGCTCAGCGTTCGAATGTGGTCGGTCATGAACTCCGGCCCTGTCGCGCAGTTCATGCCAAACGCCAGCGGCTTTGCATGCCGCAGCGATGCCCACATCGCTTCCACGGTCTGTCCCGCCAGCATCGTTCCCATCGGCTCGATCGTCACCGATACGATGAACGGCACTTCGCTCCCGATCTCTTTCGAAAGTTTATGGATGGCCAGGAGCGCTGCTTTGATATTCCGGGTGTCCTGGCAGGTCTCAACCAGCAGCAAATCCACTCCGCCTTCGATGAGTCCTTTTGCTTGTGTATAGTACGTCTCGCGCAGTTCGCTGAACGTCACTCCGCCGGTGACTGTAATGGCCTTCGTGGTTGGCCCCATGGACCCGGCTACGAAGCGCGGCCTTCCAGGCGTAGCGAATTCATCCGCCGCTTGCCGCGCCAGCTCTGCCGCGCGCTTGTTCAAGTAGTGTGCGTCCGCGGCCAGCCCGTATTCCCCCAGCACAATCGATGCCCCGCCAAACGTGTTCGTTTCGACGATGTCCGATCCCGCTTCAAAGTACTTCCTGTGGATATCCAGAACCACATCCGGCCGCGTTCGAACCAGATTCTCATTGCATCCTTCGAGCGCAGCTCCGCCAAAGTCCGCGGCATTCAGGTTCCGTTGCTGCAGCATCGTCCCCATCGCGCCGTCCAGCACGAGGATCCTCTGCCCCAGCAACTCCCGCAAAGTTCTGGTCGATTCGTTCAGGCTACGCATCCGACTGGAAAGTGTTTCTCCTTGCCGTTTCGCCGCTCAAAAAAGCTGCAACTACCAAAGAAATCTAGCATTTCCGGACGCCTCTATTTTACCCAGGTTTCCCCATGGATACCTACCTCCACGCAGCGAACTAGTGTTTTTTAGGCGCGAACGGCAGATTAGCGCCGTCGAACGGCTATTTCCCGGATGCTATACTGGCCTCTGGAAACCTGAAACGATCGTTCCATGACCCAACGCCTGAAAATCCTGAATATCGTCGGGGCGCGCCCCAACCTCCCTAAAATTGCGCCGCTCATGCATGAAATGCAGCACCATCCCGAAATCGAGGCCATCCTCGTCCACACCGGCCAGCACTACGACGAAAAGCTGTCCGACATTTTCTTCCGCCAGATGGGTATTCCTTCGCCGCACGTAAACCTGGAAGTCGGCTCGGGCTCCCACGCTTCGCAAACCGCTGAAATTCTGAAGCGCATCGAACCCGTTCTTATCGAGCGTAAGCCTGACCTCGTTCTCGTCGTAGGTGACGTCAATTCCACCATCGCCGTTTCTCTCGCCGCCGCGAAGCTTGGCATCCGCGTAGCCCACGTCGAAGCCGGGCTCCGCAGCTTTGACCGCTCCATGCCCGAGGAGATCAACCGCATTCTGACCGACGCGCTCGCCGACTATCTCTTCGTTACGGAGGAAGACGCCATCGCACATCTCCTGAAAGAAGGCCGGCCCCGCGAAAGCATTTTCATGGTCGGCAACGTAATGATCGATTCCTTGCGCCACTTTTTACCCATCGCCCAGCAATCCGGAATCGGTGATGAACTTGGCTTGAAAAATGGCGCCGGCTGGCACCGCTTCGGTGTCCTCACTCTCCACCGCCCTTCGAATGTCGATTCCACCGAGAAACTCAGCCAGCTTCTCGGCGCGATCGACGCCGTCGCCGCTGAAATGCCCGTCATCTTTCCGGTGCATCCCCGCACCCAGCAGCGCTTAACCCAAGGCGGCATCCAGCATCACCCGCAATTGCGGCTCATTCCGCCCGTCGGGTATCTCGATTTTCTGTGCCTGCTGAGCAAAGCCAAGCTCGTTCTCACCGACTCCGGTGGCATCCAGGAAGAGACCACCGCTCTCGGGGTCCCCTGCCTCACCCTGCGCGAGAACACCGAGCGTCCCATCACCATCACCGAAGGTACTAATTTGCTGGTTGGTACTGATCCGGTCAAGATCGTCGCCGCTGCCCGTGATACGCTGGCAGGCAAGGGCAAAGCAGGCCGCATTCCTCCCCTGTGGGATGGCCATGCCGCCAAGCGCGTAGTTGATATTTTGCTGAAGGAAGTGCCCCGGGGAAATGCATCGTAGCAGTCAGTAACAGTTCGTGAACACCAACACCAAAGGGCTTGCCCCTTGGGCCAGTTTTCAATAATCTGTCGAACAGTGACTACGAAACGTACTTCCACGAAATTGACCGTTTGCATCCTCTCGCCGCACCCCTTGGTGCTGAGCGAGTTCGAACGCATTTTGGCGAAATCTCAATTCAAAGTAATTGTCAAGCAACTGGAATCCACCCTTGCGCCCGACCTTCGCACTCTGGAGCCGCCCAAAGCTCAGGTTTACGTCATCGATGCGCATGCCGCAAAGCCCGCTACTGGCGCGCTTTTGGCCAATCTTCTCGAACGCTTTCCGGAATCCCGTCTCATCGTCGTAGGCGAACAGCACAACGAAGCCAACAGTTTTTCGCTCCTGCGGCTCGGCGTGAAGGGCCTTCTCACCTACGTCGAAGCCCGCGAGCAATTGATTCGTGCTCTCCCGCTCGTGGCCACTGGAGGCTTCTGGGTTCCCCGGCAGCTTCTCTCCGGCTTCGTGGATTCCATCCTCACCGGCCAGGGCCGCCGCCTGAAGACCGATTCCGTCACGAACCTCAGCCGCCGCGAGCAGGAAGTTCTCGATTCGCTGCTCGAGAATCTTTCGAACAAGGAAATCGCCAACAAGCTCAACATCGCGGAACGCACTGTTAAGTTTCACGTTTCGAACTTGCTCAACAAGTTCGGCGTGCGCCGCCGAGCCGACCTCATTCTTCTTACCTTCCAGCGCCGTTTGTCGCAGGCTTAATCATTGTCGAGTTTTCGTGGGCGTGGGCCCACTTTTCTGCGGCTTGGGCCGTTGTATCGGTTAACATGAACCACACCCATTCTGGGTTTTGATCCGACTCGAGGAGAACTTACAGGTGAATATTCTCGTTACCGGCGCGGCGGGTTACATCGGCAGTGTCTGCTCCGAAGTTCTGGTTTCGCGCGGTATGTCCGTCATCGCCCTGGATAGCTTGCTGGAAGGCCATCGCGCCGCCGTGCCGCCCAGCGCCGTCTTTTGCCAGGTCGATCTCGCGGACCGCCCGGCTCTGGAAGCCGTCTTCAATCAGCACAAGATTGACGCCGTAATGCACTTCGCCGCTGAGGCCCTCGTCGCCAAATCCGTCAGCGAGCCCAGCATTTTCTACGCCACCAACGTGGCTTGCGGTGTGAATCTGCTCGATGCCGTCACCCGCCACGGCGTGAAGAAATTCATTTTTTCTTCTACCGCCGCTACTTACGGTGAACCCGAAATCGTTCCCATTCCCGAAGATCATAAGAAAGCGCCTATTAATCCCTACGGAAAATCCAAGCTCGTTTTCGAAGGGATTCTGGCGGACTACAAAGCCTACACTGGACTCAACTACGTGACCCTCCGCTATTTCAATGCCGCTGGAGCTTCCAAGGAACGCGGCGAGCATCATCGTGTGGAGACTCACATTATTCCCCGCGTTCTCGATGCCGCCAGCGGCGGACTTCCCCACGTCGATGTCTTCGGCACGGACTATCCCACGCCGGATGGGACCTGCGTCCGTGACTATATCCACGTCCTCGATATCGCCGACTCCCACGTTCGCGCGCTCGAGGAAATCGCCAAGGTTTCCGGCGAAGCCTTCAACGTCGGCAACAGCCGCGGCTTCTCCATCCTGGAAGTCATCGATGCCGCGGAGCGCGTCACTGGCCGCAAAATTCCCCGCAAATTGGGTCCGCGTCGCCCCGGTGATCCCGCAGTCCTGGTTGCCAGCAAGGAAAAACTCAAGCGCGCCCTTGGCTGGGAAGCCTCCCATTCTTCGCTAGAAGAAATCATCCAGTCCGCCTGGGATTGGAAACTGAAACATCCTCAGGGGTATGCTTCCGGGACAGTTGCTTAACTTCAATCGCCCAAACTGTACCGAATAATGCACCACAACGCCTGAATCCCGTCTTTCCAGGTAATCTTCTTCCCCTCTTCGTAAGTCCGCCCCGCATACGTAATCGGCACTTCGTAAATCCGCCACTTGTGCTTCGCGATCTTCGCGGTAATCTCCGGCTCAAATCCAAATCGGTCCGACTT